>JACCZL010000553.1 GCA_013695975.1 Chloroflexota bacterium | reverse complement strand
GGTCGGGCGGCTGACTCGCTCGGCCCGGCGGGTCACGCTCCATCTGCCGGCGCGCTGGCCGTGGGCGATCAGCTGGACGCCCGCACTCGAGCGTCTCCGGGCCTTGCCGCTCCTCGCCTGACCGGTCGCCGCCAGCGCTCCGCCGCCGTGGGGCTGGCGGGAGCATTGTAGCGATCACGAGCCGGAGCCCTATCGAGCCTGGGTTTGCGCCGATCCCGCCCTGCTGATCGCCACCAAGAGACTCGATCACCCCCGTCAACCAGTCCGATGCCCGCTTCGCTTCCGCAGGGCCCGCTCAGACCCGCATATCGGTGGATCCGGGCTTAACCCGTACTCGCTCGCGGCGGTGACGGACAGCTGCTTGGAGACGACCTTGAGGACGGCCACCCGATGCTTCGACATGTGCCCGACTGTCGCGCATGTCCCGACTCACCTGACAGAAGCACAACATCTGGTGGTTTGAGCGGGTGCGGGCATCCGTCGCCAAGGAGGCGATTCGATGCAATGGGCACCTGACTCCCCTGATCTTTGGGCACCTGACTCCCCTGATCTTTGGGCACCTGATTCTGGGCGCCCGAATCAATGGGCATCTGACTCTTTCGAGCCCCTGACACTTCGTCAGGCGGTCGATCTGTTCCTCGGTGCGAAGGCCGCCGAGGGCGCGTCGCCCAAGACGATCACCTGGTACCGGATGATCCTCGAGCGGGCGGTCCGCGCGTTCGGCGCCGATCGCCCGGTCGATCGATTGACCAGGCCGGACCTGCGAGCATGGCTCGTCGAGCTCCGGACGACCCTCACCCCGGTCAGCGTCGCCGGCTACGTCCGGACGCTCAAGGTCCTGGCAACTGGCTCCAGGCGGAAGGTCTCGCCGAAGCCAGCGCACTGCGGGCGCTCCGCAAGCCGCGCGTCCCCGACAAGCTCATCGAACCCGTCCCCGATGACACGCTTCGACGGCTGCTCGGGCTCGCCACCGTGCGCGACCGGGCGATCCTTCTCCTTCTCCTCGACACCGGTCTCGAACTGGCTCACGCACTCCTTCTGCACGAACCCGGCGCCGGCGTCGAGTCTGACGGCTCTCGGGACGGCCACCCGCGGCTCGCACCCTGATGGCAGGCAACAGCTAAGCACCGAAGGAGGATTCTTGGCGAAGGAGAATTCGCCCCGACCCCTTCGAGTACCGTCCAGCACACTTCGCACGTTGTGATCGCGCTCCGGCGGATAGGAAGTGCGTCGCGCATAATCGCCGGGTTATGGGGCACGAGACCTGAGGTCGGCGATGGGTTTCTTGGGTAAGTTCCGACGGCAAGGCACACCGCCGGAGGATCAGGCGACGCCGAGGCTCACGATCGGCCCGGTCAGGGTCGGTGCCCATGCCTAGTTGGCGACCGTCGACGGCAGCATGCGCGCCTGCACCCGTGCCATAGTCACCGCCATGCCCAACCGCACCGTCATCGAACGCGGCCCCAAGGAGAAGCGCTCGGTCGCCTTCAGCCTCGACTGGCCCGGCTGGAGTCGTGGCGCGAAGACGCCCGAACTGGCCCTGGAGACCCTCGAGACGTATCGAGCGCGGTATCGGCCGGTCGCGAGCCTGGCCGGGATGGCGTCTGAGTTCGATGCCTCCGGGCCGCTCGAGATCGTGGAGGACAGGGTCGGCACGGGATCGGTCGACTTCTGGGGCATCTCATTCGCCCCGTCCTCGAGCGAACAGGGGCCGATGAGCGACGCGGCGCTCGAGCGCGGGTTCACGCTCGTACGGGCGTGCTGGACGTTCTTCGACGGCGTCGCGGCGCGGGTGTCGCCGGAGATGCGCAAGGGGCCGCGCGGGGGCGGACGCGATCGCGACCGGATCATCCGCCACACGATCCGCACCGAGAGTGAGGATTTTGCGAGACAGGTGGGCTTGCGGATCCCGGAGGAGGCGGCGCTCACCCCGGACGGACTGCGCCACCATCGAGAGACGTATATCGAGGCGATGCGCGCCTACAACGCCGGCGAGGGCAAGCGCATGCGGTCGTGGACGCTGCCCTTCCTCATCCGCCACTCGGCCTTCCACACGCTCGACCACGCCTGGGAGATGGAGGACAAGGACCTGTCGGTCCCGTCGCAGTAGTTGTGGCCGCAACTACGTGTCGACTATACTGATGGCCGTCGATGGACCGGCTGCGCTCGCCGTGCGTGCCTCGCGTAGGAGTCGCGCTACCGCACTGGGGCCGGCAACAGGAGCATCGATCAACTTGATAGCGACGCTCAGCCGGGTCGCCGAGGGCGCCAGCACGTCGCCTAAGATGCGGGCTCGCTCGCGCTGGTCGGTGCCGGTCTGGACCAGGGCCCAGCCGATCCTGAAGGCCTACGCCCGCAAGCACCGGACCGCGCCGCTCAAGTAGGGCGCGACCGCTGGAGGCCCGGGACGCGAATGGAGTCGCGCTTCCGGGCCTTTTCCATACCGGTCGATA
>JACCZL010000533.1 GCA_013695975.1 Chloroflexota bacterium | reverse complement strand
GCGGGTAGAGCGCCCCCATCGCCACCGGGATCAGCACGACGTTGTAGGCGAAGGCCCAGAACAGGCCCTGCTTGATCGCGCCGACGGTCTTGCGCGACAGGGCGATCGCCGTGACGATGCCGCGCAGATCGCCGCCGATCAGGGTGATGTCGGAGGCGGCCATGGCCACGTCGGTGCCGGTTCCAATGGCGATCCCGAGGTCGGCCCGAGCCAGGGCCGGCGCGTCGTTAATCCCGTCGCCGACCATGGCGACGACCTTGCCCCCTGCTCGGAGCTCCTCGACCTTGGCGGCCTTTTGCTCCGGCAGGACTTCCGCCAGAACGTGCTCGATCCCGACCTCGGCGGCGATCGCCTCGGCCGTGGCGCGGTTGTCGCCGGTCAACATCCAGACGTCCAGGCCGAGCGCCTCGAGCTGGGCCACCGCGTCGCGTGACTCCGGCTTCAGAGTATCGGCGACGGCGATCAGGCCAGCGCCCTGCCCGCCCAGCGCAACGTACATTGGCGTCGACCCGGCGCGGGCTAGCTCCCGGGCCCGAGCGTCGAGCCCATCCAGGTAGACGCCAGCTTGCTCCATCAAGGCGCGGTTACCGACCACCAGCTCCCGGCCGTCCACCCGGGCGCTGATGCCCTGGCCGGTGATCGACCGGAACGCCTCGGCCTTCGGCAGCTCCAGCTCCAGCTCGCGTGCGCGGGCGACAATCGCCTCGCCGAGCGGATGCTCCGAGCCGACCTCTGCCGCCGCGGCTAACCGCAGCAGCTCTGGCTCAGTCAGGCCGTCGGCGCTGACCACCGCCGTGACGGCCGGCTTGCCCCTGGTGAGCGTGCCAGTCTTGTCGAGCACGATCGTATCGATCCGGCGGGTTTGCTCGAGGGCCTCGCCACCGCGGACGAGGATGCCGTGCTCGGCCGCCTTGCCAGTCCCGACCATGATTGCCGTCGGCGTGGCCAGACCGAGTGCGCACGGGCAGGCGATGATCAGGACGGCGATCGACGCCTGGAGCGCCAGTGTCAGCCGCGGCTCGGGGCCGAAGACCAGCCAGCCGAGGAAAGTGAGCGCCGCCAGGCCGAGCACGACCGGCACGAAGTAGCCAGCGATCGTGTCGGCCAGGCGCTGCATCGGCGCCTTGGATCCCTGAGCCTCCTCGACCAGGCGGACGATCTGGGCCAGGGCGGTATCGCGCCCGACCTTGGTCGCCCGGAAGACGAAGGAGCCGGTCCGGTTCAGCGTCGCCCCGATGACCTGGTCGCCCGGACCCTTGTCGACGGGCAGGCTCTCGCCGGTCAGCATGCTCTCGTCGAGCGCGGACCGACCCTCGGTCAGCACTCCATCAACCGGCACCTTCTCGCCGGGGCGGACCCGTACCAGGTCGCCGACCCGGACGGCCTCGATCGGGATGTCCTGCTCGACGCCATCGCGGATGACGCGGGCGGTCCTCGCTTGCAAACCCATCAGGGCCTTGATCGCGGCCCCGGTTTGCTTCCTGGCGCGGGCCTCGAGCCAGCGGCCCAGCAGGATCAGCGCGATGATGATGACCGCCGTCTCGTAGTAAAGCTGGTACTGGAAGCCCCAGCGCGTCGCGAGCGTCGGCCAGAGCGTCACGAAGGCGCTGTAGCCGTAGGCGACGCTGGTGCCGACCGCCACGAGGGTGTTCATGTTGGTGCTGCCGTGCTTCGCGGCGGCCCAGGCGGCGCGGTAGAAGACGCGGCCGGCCCAGAACTGGACCACGGTCGAGGCGATCAGTAGGACCGGTGCTAGGAGCATCATGTCGACATTGAGTGGCAGGTACATCAACGCCATCATCGCCAGCCCCGCGGCCAGGCTGACGGTCCACTTGCGCCGCAGATCGTCGATGTCGCGCTGGCGCTGGCGCTCGTGCTCGTCGACCGGCTCGGCGGGCGGCCGCGCGTCGTCACGGCCTTGTGAGGCCGGGCTCGGAACACGCGGCGGCTCGCCGACTTTGTAGCCGGCCTTCTCGACCGCTTCCGTGAGCTGGTCCAGGCCGGCGACGGCGGGGTCGTAGACGACCCTGGCCTTCTCAGTGGCAAGATTGACGCTCGCTTCGTGCACGCCCGGGACCCTTGAGAGGCCTTTCTCGATGCGGCGCACGCACGAGGCGCAGGTCATGCCCTCAATCGGCAGCGTCACTTCGCCCGCGCCGGGCTCTCCGTCGGAGGCCGCCGGATCGGGGGCGGGAGCAGCGGCCGCGGGTGAGGCTGCCTCGGCCGGCATCTCGCCGACGCCGTACCCGGCCCTCTCGACGGCGGCCGTGAGCTGGTCGAGGCCGGCGACGGCCGGATCGAAGACGACCTTCGCCTTCTCGGTCGCCAGGTTGACGCTGGCGTCCTGCACGCCCTCGACCTTGCCGAGCGCCTTCTCGATGCGGCGGACGCAACTGGCACAAGTCATCCCAGTGACCGGGAAGGTCAGTTCCTCGCGCCCACCCGCTTCGCGCCGTTGCTCAGTCGCTCGTGATTGCTCGATGCTCATGGTGTCCACCACCTCGACTCGGTCTACGGGCTCAGACCCTACCCCCCTGGGGGGGGTCTCGCTCAGTATAGCACGCCCGACCGCCGTCTGCAAGGCGTGCCCGCGAGCACGCGGCTGCCGCCATCGGACACGCCCGGGGGCGCGTCCGACGGCGATCGACGCCCCACCAGCGGGGCTCAGCCAGGGAACCAGGCCTGGCGCCACTGGCGCATCTGGGCGATCTCGCGCTCCTGGTCCCTCATGATCGCCTTGGCCAGCTCCTTGATCTCGGGCCGCTCCGCGCGGCTCTCGGCGGCTCGGGCGGCCGCGATCGCGCTCTCGTGATGCGGGATCATCGCGTCGATGAACACGCGGTCGAACGGCTCCCCCGCCGCCCGAA
>JACCZL010000512.1 GCA_013695975.1 Chloroflexota bacterium | reverse complement strand
GCCGGCGACCACGCCGGCCGCCGGAGCGATGAGCGCCGCGCCATCGAGGTTGTTGAGGGCGATCTGGAGCGCGGCGCGGGCGTTGTCGGCCTCGGCGCGGGCGGCGGCGACCTCCGACTCGCGCGGCGGCTTCACCGCGTTGGCGTAGGTGGCGTCGGCCGTCCTGAGCGACGCCTCTTCCTGCTCCACCCCGTTCTCCGCCGTTCGGATGCTGCTCGCCTGCTGAGCGCGGGTGCTCTCCAGGCTCTTCTGGGCCTTGTCGATCGTGGCGCGGGCCTGCTCGACGGCGTTCTCGCCTGAGACGACCGATCCCTGCTGGCTCGTCCGATCCGTCTCCAAGGCGCGCTGCGAGGTCAGGATCGCGCTGAGGGCCTGGTCGGCCCCGCTCTTGCTGCTCGCCAGGGTTCCTTCGTTCTGGGCCCTGGTCGAGGCCAGCGCCGCCTGCGCCGACTTGAGCGTGTTCTGGGCGCTGGTGACCTGCGCCTGCGAGGACTGGACCGTCTGCTGACTGCTGGCGATCGACGTGTTGAGCGTCGCCTCGGCAGTCCGCAGCGTGTTCTGCGCGGCCGTGACCTGGCCGGCGGCGGCCGTCGCGGACTGACTGGCCTGGACCTGGGTCTGCTTGAGCTGCTCCTCGGCCGTCTTGACGCCCGCTTCGGCGGCCTGCTCCTGCCGCCTGGCGACGCTACAGGACGTGCCCGACGTGCTGCTCCCGCAAGTATCCCGCCGCTGCTGCTGGCTGGTCCGCAGGTCGGCCCGTGCCCCGTCGAGCTGACGCTGGGCGACGGCGATGCCGGCCGCGGCCGTCCTCCGCTCGGCAAGCAGCTCGGTCTCGGCGTCCTTCAGCGAGGCCCTGGCGTTTTCGACCGCCACCCGATTGCCGGCCTGCGTCCGGTTGACCTGCTCCTGGGTCCACCTTGACGCTCGCCTCGGCCTCCTTGAGGCCCGCCTCGGCGTTCTGGACCGTGACCCGATTCGCGGCAAGCGTCTTCTCGGCCTGCTCAGTCGCCGCCTGATAGCTCTTCAGGGCGTTGTCATACTCCAGGCGGGCGTTGCCGATCGCCCCATTGTCGGCCTCGACCTTGGCAGCAAATTGCTGGCGGGAATTCTCCAGTGCCTTCTGGGCGCCGGCCAGGTCGGCGTGCGCGCTCTCGACGTCGGCCTGGACGGCGCTGATGGCGGGGCCGGCCTCGGCCCGCGTCGCTTCGAGGGTCTTGCGCGCCCCGTCCACGCTGACCCGAGCGGCGTCCAGAGTTGCCCGCGCCTCGGCGACCTCCTCCGCGGTCAGGCCGTCCGCCACGGTGGCCGCGCTCGCGACGGCGGCGTCCAGGGTAGACTGGGCCTGTGCGACCGCGGCTTCGAGATCGGCGGCGTCGAGGCGGGCGAGAACCTGCCCCGGTGCGACCCGCTGACCAACCTCGACGTTGACCTCGGCGAGCTTGCCGCCGCTCTTGAAGTTGAGGGGAATGCTGGTCGGGGCGCTGATCGGGCCGGTGGCGCTGATGCTGACGGCCAGGCTGCCGCGCGCTACCTCGGCCGTCTGGTACCCCGGCAGCGTCTGGCGCGAGCCGACCCACCAGGCCCAGGCCGCCCACGCCGCCGCGGCCGCGAGCACCACCAGGAGCAGGAGCAGCCAGGGCGGTCGGATCGGGAAGCGCCCGAACGTCCAGGGGCGGGGGCGGGTCAGGGTTGCTTGGGCCATTCGGGCGTCTCCTCCAGGGCACGTGTGGACCGTGACGTCCTGCCCCGGCCCGCGGGCTCATCATCGTGGGCAGACATGAAGGCGCCATGAAGCAGAGATGAAGGATGCTTCATCGCCGCGCCATTCCTCTCCCGTTCGGCGGTCAGCGGCAGCTCGACGGTGAAGGTCGTCCCGCGGCCAGGCTCGCTTTCGACGTGGATCGTCCCGCTGTGGGCCTCGGCGATCCAACGACTGATAGTCAGTCCGAGCCCGGCCCCGCCGGCCGCCCGCGCGCGGGCCTGATCGACCCGATAGAAGCGCTCGAACAGGTGCGGCAAGTGCTCCGGGGCGATCCCGACGCCGCTGTCCGTCACGCGCAGCGCCGCTCGCTCGCCCTGTCGCTCCGCGCTGACGGTGACCACGCCGCCCTCGGGCGTGTACTTGAGGCCGTTGTCGACGAGGTTCACGAGGAGCTGAGTCAAGCGGGTCTGGTCGCCCTCGATCCCGAGCGGCGTGGTCGACCCGAGTCGGAGCTGGACACCCCGGGTGCGCGCGAGCGGCTCCATCGCCGTTACGACGTCGACGGCCAGGGCGCCAAGATCGAGCGGTTCCCGCGTCAGCAGCTCCTGGCCGGCGTCGGCGCGGGCGAGCGTCAGCAGCTCGCCGAGGAGCTGGTCCATCCGCTGGGCGTCCTCACGGATGCCGCCCAGGACCTGCCGATACTCGGTTGCCGTGCGTCGCCGCCCCAGCGCGACCTCGGCCTGGCTCATCAGCATCGCCAGCGGCGTCCGCAGCTCGTGTGAGGCGTCAGCCGCGAACCGGCGTTGGCGTTGGAACGCTCGCTCGAGCCGGTCGAGCATCCGGTCGAACGTCGCGGCAAGCCGCCCGACCTCGTCGCCGCTCTGGGGGAGATGGAGCCGCCGCGAGAGGTTCTCGGCGCCGATCTGGTCCGCGGTGCGGGTGATCCGATCGATCGGATCGAGGGCGCGCCCGGCCAGGAAGAGTCCGATCGCGACCGCGACGAGCAGCGTCAGCGGGATCGCCAGCGCGATCCCGATGAGCAGGGAGGCCAGGGCCGATCCGATGTCGCCCTCGGACCGTGCTACTTGAGCCACCGCCAGGCGTTGACCGTCTCGGTCGACCGGCAACGTCAGCAC
>JACCZL010000439.1 GCA_013695975.1 Chloroflexota bacterium | reverse complement strand
GGGCGGGCGGGACGCCCGCGCTCCCAGGAGGACTGAGCCTTCAGGAAAGCACACGTGCATGGCACATGACCCACTAGCTACCGGTGTTCCCGGACTGATTACCTCCAATCCTCTGGGTGGTCGCGATCCGGCCCGGCGGCGCGGTTCTTGATCGCGACGACGTCGAGATACTCGCCCGGAGCCACCAGCGTCTCGTCGCCGGACTGGTTGAACCGCTGCGCGAGCTCCAGCAGGTCGCTGGCCAGGCGCTCCTGGCCCGACGGGTCGAGGCCCTCGAACGCTTTGAGCATCGGCCCGTAGAAGGTGCGGAAGGCCTCCAGCCAGTGCTGGGGCGATCGGTAACGGAAGGGGTGGTGTCTCCTGACGACCTGCAGCGACGAGACCGCATCGCCGAACAACTCGCGGAGCCGCGGCTCGGTGCCCCAGAGCGGCGGAGGCTTCACGCCGGCCGGTGGCGGCACGTGGCGGCCGATGACCCGGAACATCTCGCCGACGAAGCCCTCCGGCGTCCAGTTGGCCAGGCCGATCTTGCCGCCGGGCCGGCACACCCGCAGCAGCTCGCCCGCCACGCGCTCCTGGTTCGGCGCGAACATCACCCCGAGGGTAGACAGGATCGCGTCGAACGAGCCGTCCGGGAAGGGCAGCGCTTCGGCGTCAGCCTCCCGGAACGTGATGGTGAGTCGCTCGGCGGCCGCGCGCTCGCGGGCGCGCTCGAGCAGCTGCGGGACGTAGTCGGTAGCCCAGACGTCGCAGGAGCGTCGGGCGGCCGCCAACGCCGCGTTGCCGCTCCCCGCTGCCACGTCGAGGACCCGTTCGCCGGCGTGCAGGTCGACCGTCTCGCAAAGCTGCTCGGCGATCAGCACGAGCGTGGTCGCGATGGTGCCGTAGTCGCCCGAGGCCCAGGTCTTCTGCTGGCGCTCCTTGATGGCCGCCAGGTCGGGAGCCGCTGTCCCAGTCGTCATCGTGAGTTCCTCCTCCGATGTGGTGTGATCCCCCGCCGTGCGGGAGTGTCTCCAGCCTACGGCGTCGGCCACGCCCGGGGCATCTGGCGTCCTCCAGATTCGCGTGGATATCTGGAGAATGGCAGAGCGGCGACGCGGCTACTCTGGCTGCGTCGGGAGGAGGCCGCGCGCCACGGCCCAGGCGGCGATCTGGGCACGGGAGCGGAAGCCGAGCTTGGCCAGGATGTGCTCCACGTGGCTGCCGGCCGTGCCCTCGGTAATGATCAGCGCATCGGCGATCTGACGGTTTGTGAGCCCACGGGCGACAAGGGCCGCCACCTCACGCTCGCGCGGCGTGAGCGACGAGTCATGCGTGGCGAGTGACGAGGGGCGAGTGGATGTGGTTGCAGCACTGCCCGGCGCTTCGCTCGCGACGAGCGGCTCACCACTCGCCACTGGCCACTGGCCACTCGAACGCTGGAGCGAGTACCGGACAGCCTGCTCGAGCGACATGGCGCGGCCGGCGGTCCAGGCGGACTCGAATACCTCTGGCCGGAGTGCGGCGCGGACGGCGGCGACCCGCGGCTCATGGATGGCACGGTGCGGCGGCGGCAGGGTGACTCCGGCCGCCTCGCGCAGCGCATCGGCCGCCCCGAACAAGCGTGCTGCGCGCTCCGACTCGCCGCGCGTACTGGCCGTCACCGCCAGACCCTCCAGGCAGGCGACCGTGCGGCGCCGATCGCCCAGGTCGACCACCAGGGCCAGGCTCTCGCGGTGGAGCGCCTCCGCCCGAGGGTGGTCGCCGCGTCGCTGGGCCAGGCTGCCCAGGTTGGTCAGCGAGACGACGATGCCGCGCCGGTGCCCCAGCCCCCGCTGGATCTCCAGCGCCCGCTCGTAGAGGTCGGCTGCACTGTGGTCATCGCCGAGGTCCTGCGCGAGCTCGCCCAGGTGGTCGAGCGCCAGGTAGACGCGGATCTCGTCGTCCAGCTCGCGAGCCAGGCCAAGGCTCTCTTCGAGCAACCGCCGCGCCCGGGCGTGATCCCCCTCGCTGTGCGCGGCCTGACCCAGATCATGCAGCGCGTCGGCGACATGCTCGCGGCGATCCAGCGCGCGCCAGACGGCGAGGCTCGCCTCGAGCAGCGAGCGCGCCGCCCGGTAGTCACCCTGGACCAGCGCCAGCCGGCCGGCCGTCGAGAGCGCCTTGGCGCTTGTGGCGGTGCTCGCGGGCGGGGCAAGCG
>JACCZL010000438.1 GCA_013695975.1 Chloroflexota bacterium | reverse complement strand
GGCTTGCCCCGCCCTTCAGCGGGGGCGGGGCAAGCCCCGCCCCTACGACAGGATTCGTCGCCGCATGCAAGACTGTGGGGGGCACGCCAAGCCGGGGCCACGTTGAGCCACGGATGCGACCAGGGCTATACTCCCGCCGATCGATCCTCGGCTGAGGCTGCTGCGTGCTGTCCGTCATCGTCCCGATCTTCAACGAGGAAGAGAACGTCCCAGAGCTCCATGCCGAGTTGCGAGGCGCCCTCGAGGAGCTCGGCCGTCCGTACGAGATCATTTACGTCGACGACGGCAGCACCGATGACAGCTTCGCCCGGCTCAAGACCGTGGCGCAGGATCCTGGTGTGATGGTGGTCCAGTTGCGCCGCAACTTCGGCCAGACCGCCGCGCTCGCGGCCGGTGCGGACGCTTCGAGCGGCGAGGTCCTGATCTTCATGGACGGCGACCTCCAGAACGATCCGGCCGACATCCCGCGTCTCCTCCAGGTGATGGAGGAGGGCGACTACGATGTCGTCAGCGGCTGGCGCAAGCACCGACAGGACGCCGCGATCAAACGCAGGCTGCCCTCGCGGATCGCCAACTGGCTGATCTCACGGGTCAGCGGCGTCCGACTGAACGATTACGGGTGCACCCTCAAAGCGTACCGCCGTGAGGTCATGCAGAACCTGCGCCTGTACGGCGAGATGCACCGCTTCATCCCCGCCTATGCCGCCTGGGCCGGCGCCCGCATCGCCGAATTGCCGGTCAACCATCGTGCCCGCCGATTCGGTCAGTCGAAGTACGGCATAAACCGGACTATCAAGGTCCTGCTCGACCTCCTGACACTCAAGTTCCTGAGCAGCTACTCGACCAAGCCGATCTACCTCTTCGGCGGCCTCGGCGCCCTCTGCTTCCTATCCGGTGGCCTGTCCTTCCTACTCGTCGTGTACATGAAACTGTTCGAAGACTTGAACATGAACCGCAACCCGGTCTTACTGATGTGCGTGTTCATGTTCCTGGCTGGCTTGCTCTTCATCACCCAGGGACTCCTCGCCGAGCTGGTCACGCGGACCTACTTTGAGTCGCAGGACAAGCCGATCTACGTCGTCAGGGCCGTGCTCGGACTGCGCCTCCCGCGCCCCAGCCGTGCGCGTCGACTGATTGGGGCCAGGGTAGCGCCGGCAAGCAGGATCCGCGCTTCGTCCAGCAGCGCCCCGACGCCTCGCGCCCGCCGGGTCCGGCAATCGGAGACGTCTCCACCGGCCCCAACCGCTCCAAGCCTGGCGACGGCCGGCCCCGTCGGTGGGCGCGAGAGCGGCGGCTAGCCGAGCCGCCGCCCTGGGTGGCGCCGTGTCGCCTGCCAACGTGTGGCAAGCCGTCCGGCGCACCTTGTCGGAGCCGGCACGCGATGACTCCATGCCGCGAGGCGAGGGCGGCCGGGGCCGAGCCTCGCTCCGCGTCGACGCCGCGGCGCTGGCGCTGATCGTCCTCGTCGCGCTCGCTATCCGCCTCGCCTTCGCCTTTCGGGCCCCGGTCTTCCTGCTCCACGATAGCGCCACGTACTATGTGCCGGCCCACGATCTGCTCAGCGGGCTGGGGTTCGACCTGAGCATCCGTCGCCCGCCGATCTACCCGGCCTTTCTGGTCGCGGTCATCGCCACCCTCGGCGAGGACCTCCTCGCCGTCGCCCTCGCCCAGCACCTCCTCGGCGCACTCTCCGCCGCCCTCGTCTACCTCCTTGGCGCCCTCACCTGGGGCCGCCTGCCCGGCCTCCTCGCCGCCCTGCTCACCGCCCTCGACGGCACCCTCCTCGTCGCCGAGCACTACGTCATGCCCGAGGCCCTGCTCACTGCCCTGCTCCTGCTGACCGCCCTCGCCCTGACCCTCGCCCTCCGCCGCGGAAGCCGCCCCCTCTTTGCCCTGGCCGGCCTCCTGCTCGGCCTGGCGATCCTCTGCAAGCCGGTTGCCCAGGCGCTGCTGCCGGTCCTACCGATGGTCGTGCTCGCCAGCTATCGCCCCTGGCGACGGGCCTGGCTGCCCTGCGCGTTGGTCCTGGCCGGCACGGCCGCCGCGCTGCTGCCCTGGATGGCCCGCAACTGGGCCGTCCACGGCTCGCTGACCACCGCTGGCGCCCTCGGTCAGACCCTCGTCGCCCGAACCGCGAAGCACGACACCGGGTTTCGTTGGTACGAGACGGCTGCCGCCGACCGCTATGGCGATCCGCGCGAGACGGAGGCCCGGCGCCTCGTCCAGCGGGGGATCGGGCAGCGCCTCTCCGACGGGACGATCTATCGGCGGGTCCAGCAGCAGCTCGGGCTCTCCGACGTCGAGGTCAACGGGTTCATGCGCGACCTTTCCCTCCAGGTCATCGGCGCACAGCCGGGCCAGTACCTGCAGGGTACTGCCCGCATGACCTGGCAGCTTCTGGTCGGCGACGTCGAGCGCCTGAGGACCGACTGGAAGACCCAGAACGCCCGACTGAGCCGTGAGGAGTGGGAGGATCGCATCGAGCACCTCCTGGCCAAACCGAGCATCAGCCACGAGAACGAGTTCGGCCGCGCTTCCGCCCTGGTCGCTCTCTATCAGCCCGGCGCCCTCGGCCCGACCCTGCCGGTGCTTGCCCTTGTGGGCCTGCTCCTCGCCGCCACGACGCCGGCCCTGCGCCCGGCCCTCCTGCCCGGGCTCGCGGCCCTCCTCCTGGTGCTGACCGCGGCCGCCCTGGACGGTCCGGTCGCCCGCTACCGCTACCCGGCGGACCCGTTCATCACCCTCACCGCTATAGGCGGCCTCGTAGGCATCATCTCGCTCACCGCATCCTCGATCGGGCGTTACGCCGAGGCCAGGGTCGCCCGCACCCCGGTCGAAGGAAATCGTCGGGGCGCGATTCAGCGCACCCTTTCAGGGAGGGCGCGATGAATCTGGGCGCGATAAATCGCGCCCCTACGCGAGACGAGACTCGCGAGCCGTGGGGAATCGTGCGCTCTGACCTGGCCGCGCTCGGCTTGATCGGACTGGTGGGGACCCTGCTTCGACTTGCCTTCCTCTACCGTGCGCCGGTCTTCTTGAGCGGCGACAGTCAGTCGCACTTCTTGCCGGGCTTCGATCTGGCGCTCGGTCTCGGCTTCGATCCCGAGCTGCGGCGCCCACCCGGCTACGGGCTGTTCGTCGCCGGCGTCATCACCATGTTCGGCGAGGATCTCCGGGCGCTCGCCTTCGCCCAGCACGTCCTGGGGGTTGCAACCGCCCTCCTGACCTACGCCCTTGGGCGCATCACCTTTGGGCCGGTGGTGGGCCTGGTCGCCGGCCTGCTGGTCGCGTTGAACGGGGCCCTGATCCTCTCTGAGCATAGCGTCATGACCGAAGCTCTGTTTGGCGCGATCCTCCTCGCGGCGCTGGTGACACTCACGCTGGGAGCGGGGGCGTCCGGCCCGCCTTCGGTGAGCGGACGGGACGCCCCCGCTTCCGGGCGGATCGGCCTCTGGGGATGGTGTCTCCTCGGGGGGCTCTTGCTGGGGCTGGCCGCGCTGACACGGCCGGTCGCCCAGATCCTGGTGCTGGTGGTGCCGCTCGCCTACCTGCTCATCGAGCGGCGTTGGCAGCGCGCGCTCGGCGCGTCGGCAGTGGTGGTCCTCGGGTTTGTCCTGGTCGTCGGTCCGTGGACCATCCGCAACTGGGTCGAGCACGGGAGCCTGACCGCCTCGGGCGGGCTCGGTCGTAGCCTGGTGGCCCGCACGATCAAGTACGACCAGGGCTTCTTCGAGACAGACCGCCAGCCGGCGCCGGATGACCTCAAGGGACAAGCCTATCAGTTCGTCCGCGGCAAGCGGAACACGATCCGCAACAGTCGCTCGGTCCGCTCGACCCAGGCCGGCTTGATGAAGGAGCTCGGCCTGACCCAGGCCCAGTCGGATGGGCTGATGCGTCAGGTTGCGCTCGAGCAGATCGCCGAGCGCCCGCTCTACTACGCCCTGGGGAGCCTCCGGATGGCCGGGCAGATCGTTGCCGGCCGCGAGAAAGAGGACCGGCTCATGCCGCGCTGGAACGATCGCTCGGACAAAGACTGGGTCGAGCAGTGGGAGGGGAGGCTCGACCACCTCCTGACACCCACCACCTTGGCTGAGCGGAACGAGCAGTCACGCGCCGAGGGGCTCGTCGAGATCTATCAGCCGGCCGCGCTCGGACCGGTGCTGCCGCTGCTGGCGGTCGTGGGCCTGGCCCTGGCCGTGGCGTACCCACCGTTCAGGCCCGGGCTCTTGTCCGGCCTGGCGGCGCTGGCACTGATCCTCGCCTCTGCCACCCTGGATGGCCCCGTCCCACGCTACCGTTATCCTGTCGACCCGCTCATCACGCTCTTCGCGGCCGGCGGCGCGCTGGCGAGCATCCGCCTCGCGGCAGCGGGCCTGAAGCCGCACCTGGTCAGGCGGAGGGCAGGACAGACCGCACGGCCCGCAACCGCCGATGGTTAGTCGCTACTTCGACTACGCCGCGATCCTGGCGATCATCGCCGTCGCGGTGCTGGTTCGACTGTTCTTCGAGCAGGGGATCGCGCCGTTCGTCTCGAAGGACAGCCAATCCTACTTCCTGCCGGCCTGGGACCTGCTCCGCTCGGGGGAGCTCCAGCTCGGGCTTCGTCGCACACCGGGCTATCCCCTCTTCCTCAGTCTTCTCCTCGCCGTCGTCGGCGAGGACCTGCGCCGAGTGGCGCTGGCGCAGCATCTGCTCGGCGTGGGGACGGCCGCGCTGACCTATCTGCTCGGGCGGCTCACCTTCGGGCGACCGGTCGGGCTGGTTGGCGGCTTGCTGGTCGCGATCTCGGCGCCACTGCTGGTCTACGAACATTACATCCTGGCCGAAGGGCTGTTTACCTTTGTGCTCACGGCCGCGCTGGTGGGGCTCACCCTGGGGGCGCGGACGGGTCGCCTGCGCTGGTATCTGTTCGGCGGGGCGCTCGTCGGCCTGGCCGCCCTGATCCGACCGATCGGCCAGCTCGTCCTCCCGCTCGCCCTGCTCGCTGTCGCCGCCGCGCCTCCGCGTTCCGTCCGCGTGGGCCTGGCGAGCGCGGGACTCGTCCTAGCAGGGTTCGCCCTCTTCGTCGTACCCTGGACCATTCGCAACCAGCTCACCCACAACCTCGCCTCTCCAAGCACCTTTGGGCGGACGCTGATCGCCCGCACGGCGTCCTACGACCGCGGATTCGTGTTCTACGATCCCGACCGCCCCCTCGTCGACGCCGACCCGGAGCGAATCCGCGCATTGCAGATCGTCCAGCAAGGCTCAGACCGCCGCCAGTCAGATGGTGAGATCGCCACCCGCCTGCGACAGGAGCTCGACCTGGGTCCAGTCGAGGTGAACGCCGTGATGCGGGACATCGCCCTGGAGGCCATCTGGCGCCAACCAGGCTACTTTGCAGAGGGCACCCTCCGTTTCGCCGTTCGGATCTTCAACGGGGTCGAGGTTCGACTCCGCGACCACGACCAGGAGCGGCGCGACGTCGTCTGGGAGGAGCGGACCCGCCACCTCCTCCAGGCCAGCCCGCGCTCGGACAGCGCCTTCCGGACCGCCTCGGCCATGCTGCGCTGGTACCAGCCGTCCCAGCTCGCCCCGCTCCAGCTCGTTCTGTTCGCGATCGGTCTCCTCGCCGCACTGGTCGTCCCGGCCTGGCGATCGGCGCTGGTGCCGGGCCTGATGGTCGCGATGCTGGTCCTGGCGAGCGCCGCGCTCGACGGCCCGCAGGAGCGCTACCGTTACCCGGCCGACCCGGCGATCGGCGTGCTCGCGGCTGGCGGTGCGCTTGCCCTGGTGAGGCTGATGGCTGTTGGGGCTGGTAGGCTGCGCGGCGTGCAAACCTCTCCTTCAAATCGACGAGCCGGCCTCGGTAGTAGGGGCGGTTCGCGAACCGCCCCTACCGCCTCGCCGAGCGCCACATCCGGAGCCGGCGTCGACTCGCGTGTGGCGGGCGCGCACGTCAAGCCTCTGCCATGAGTCGCTCCTCAATCGTAGCGGCCTGGGCCAAACGTCACCTCGACCTGCTCGCGCTTGTGCTGGTCGGGCTGGTCGCCGCCGCCCTTCGGGCGGCGTTTCTCGTGCGGGCGCCGGTCTTCGTCACCGGCGACAGCGAAAGCTATCTCGGCCCGGCCTTCGACCTCGCGCGCGGGCTCGGCTTCGACCTCTCGCTCAAGCGGACGCCGGCCTATCCCGGCTTCGTCGCGCTGGTCATTGGGGCGTGGGGCGAGGATCTTCGAGCGCTCGCGTTGGCCCAGCACATCCTCGGCATCCTTACCGCCGTCCTGACGTTCGTGCTGGGTCGTCTGGCGTTCGGCTGGGGCGTCGGCCTCGCGGCCGGCCTGCTGACGGCGCTCAACGGCGCCCTGGTGCTGGTCGGGCAGACTGTCATGACCGAGGCACTGTTCGTCCCGCTCGTCCTCGGCGCGCTGACGGCCCTCGTCGCGGCGCTCCGCACCGGACGGCTCCCACTCTACGCGCTGGCCGGGCTCCTGCTCGGCGCGGCGACGCTGACCCGACCGGTGGCGCAGGCGCTCGCCCCACTGGTACCACTGGCGGTCCTGCTGGTCGAGCGCCGCTGGCGGCCGACGCTCGTCTTCTCGGCGGTCGCCCTGGGCGCGTTCGTGGTCACCCTCGCCCCCTGGGTCCTGCGCTCGGCAAGCGAGCAGGACAGCGCTTCAGTGGGCAGTCTCGGCCAGACGCTGGTCGGACGGACCGCCCGCCACGACCGCGGCCAGTTCGTCTATTACGATCCAGTCGTCCACGACGCCGAGCCCGACCCGTATCGGCTCCAGGCTCGACGGGTCCTCCAGCAGGCGGCCGAGAACGGCTCCTCGGGCAAAGCGATCCACACCCGCCTTCGGCGCGAGCTCGGCCTCAGCGTCGCCGAGACCGACCGCCTGATGCGCGACCTGGCAATCGAGGCGATCCAACGCCGCCCGGACTACTACCTGCAGGGGACACTCCAGCGGTTCATTCGGCTCTCGCTCGGGTCGGTCGAGCGGCTTCCAGCCTATCAGAACACCAGCGACGTCGCCCGCCAGCGTTGGGAAGATCCTGAGACGCGCCATCTGCTCGCGCCGACATCGGTCGCCGAGCAGCGAGCGGCGCCCGCGGCCGGCACGCTCGTCAGCATCTACCAGCCTGGTTACCTGGGGGCCCTGCTGCCGCTCCTCGCGATCGCCGGCCTCGCCATCACCCTGGTTCGCGGGACCACGAGGCCGGCCGCGATCCTGGGCCTTGCCGCCCTCGTCCTGCTCTTCACCAGCGCCGCGCTCGTCGGCAACGTCGCCCGCTACCGCTTTCCCGAGGATCCGCTCCTGGCTGTGCTCGCTTGCGGCGCCATCGCCGCGGTGGCCGATGCCGTCCGCCGAGCCATTCGCAGGCGAAAGGTAGCGCAGGGGCGTGTCAGCCGCCTGACTGAGAATGCGGAGGACAAGCCCCCGCGCCACGACTCGGCTCCGCGCGGCTCTGCGTCACCGATCGGCGATGCGCGACCGTAGAAGCGCCGAGTGTCACGGTGGTGTAGCGTTCAAGGTGCCCGGCTACGCCGCACATTGACGGTATCGGCAAGGAGGCCGACGATCGCTGATTGGAAGGCGGCCTGGATAAAGAGCAGGATCGTGTTGTCGAAGATCCGGCCGAAGCCGTACCAGCCGATGATCAGGATGACGAACGAGAACAGGACCATCAGCCCCGCGATCGGCAGGTAGATCTTCAGAGGTCGGAAGATCATGGTCAGCCGCAGCACTAGCATAAAGAAGTTGAACGTGTCCTGGATCGGCCGGATTTTCGAGCGGCCGGTCCGCTTGAAGTAGTCGATCGGCACGAACTCGACCAGATAGCCACTGTTGAGCGCGGCCAGGGTGATCGTCGTCGTGAACGAGAAGCCGGAGGGGAGCAGGCTGAAGAACTCGATCGCCAGCGCCCGCCTGAACAGGCGGAGGCCCGAGTTCAGATCGGGGATCTTGGTGCCGGTCAGGTAGCTGGCCAGCCAGGTCAGGAGCCACTTGGCCGGGCGGCGGACGAGCGGGATCTGGGCGTTCGAGCCGACGCGCGCGCCGACGACCATCTCGGCATCGGCGAGCTTCTGAGCCAGCCGCGGGATCTC
>JACCZL010000207.1 GCA_013695975.1 Chloroflexota bacterium | reverse complement strand
AGCTGGGGATCCTGTTAGTGATCGAATTCCTCGTCACGACCTTTATCATCAAACTGCCGAGGATGGGCTGGGACCCGGCTCAAATCGATTTGATGATGCTGGCCGGCGCACTCATGCTCCTGCTGGCCGGACCCGGCAAGGCGTCGGTCGACGAGATCCTCGCGCGGCGGCGGGGGGCCGAGCCAGTCAGGGCGTAGGGACGCCGGCGTCGTTGCCCGCTGGGGGTGGGTACGCTACAATTCGGGCGGCTATGAACGCCGAATTACCGAGTACGAGCCTCGGGCGAACGGTCGCCCCCAGCGTGTAGGAGTCGTCCCAGATCGTCGCGCCTCGGCCACTCGTCGGGGCGCGCGAGCCTCCGGGCCCTCCCCATGTGGGGAGGGCGTTTTCGTGCCCGAACCGGAGGTGCCAGCATGGAGCTGCAGGTCCTCGACGTGCGCGCCCTGGTGCGCGAGGCGCTCGACGACGGGCGCTCTCCGGACATGGGGGCCCTCCGCGCCGCGCCGCCGCACGAGGTGGCCGAAGCGCTCAGCGAGCTGAGCCCGACTGAGCTGGGATCGCTTTTCACGCGACTCGGGGACGAGGCCCTGGCCGAGCTGGTGGCCGAGCTCGACCCGTTCGACGCCGCCCGCCTGCTCGGCAAGCTCAGTCGCGCCCAGGCGGCCGACGTCCTCGAAGAGATGGACCCTGACGATGCCGCCGACGTCGTCGACGAGTTTCGGCCCCAGGTGGCCGAGGCGATCCTCGAGGAGATGGAGCACGAGGAGGCGCGCGATGTCCGCGACCTCCTCAGCTACCCGCCGGAGAGCGCGGCCGGGCTGATGACGCTGGATTTCGTCGCCCTCAACCCGGACCTGACGGCCGACGAGGCGTTGGCCCAGTTGCGTCGAGTCGCCGAAGAGGCCGAGCAAGTCTATTACGTATACGTGACCGAGCCAGGGACGAACCGCCTGCTCGGAGTCCTCTCGCTCCATCGGCTCGCGTTCGCCCGACCCTGGACGCCGATCAGCGAGCTGATGATCAGCGACATCGCCAAGGTGCGGGCCGAGGCCGACCAGGAAGAGGCGGCGCGGATGCTCGACCAGAGGCACCTGATCGCCTTGCCGGTCGTCGACGACCAGGACCGCCTGCTCGGGATCATCACCGCCGACGACGCCGCCGACGTCCTGCTCGAGGAGGCCGGTGAGGACATCGAGCGCCTCGGCGGCTCCCAGCCGCTGGAAGAGCCGTACATGCGGGCGAGCGTGCTGCACCTGGTCCGCAAGCGGCTCCCCTGGCTGATGGTTCTCCTGCTCGGCAGCGCCTACACCGCGTCGGTCATCAGCCACTTCGAGGACACACTGGCGGAGGTGATCGCCCTCTCCTTCTTCATCCCGATGCTGATCGGGACCGGCGGCAACGTCGGCTCGCAGACGGTGACGACGCTGGTCAGGGCGATGGCGGTGGACGAAGTCAGGTTTCGCGACCTGTTTCGGGTGCTCCGTCGAGAGCTGATGGTCGGTGGGATCATCGGGGTCGTGCTGGCCGGGGTGACGTATCTCCGGGCCTGGATGATGGGCGTCGGCTGGGAGATCGGACCGGTCGTCGGGCTGGCGGCCCTGCTGATCGTCGTCTGGGCTGCCGCCGTCGCGGCCGTGCTTCCACTGGTCCTCGCTCGCCTCAAAGTCGACCCGGCGGTCGTCTCGGCGCCCTTCATCACCACCCTGGTCGATGGGACCGGCCTGTTCTTTTATTTCACGATCGCCCAGATGCTGCTGGGGCTGGATTGAGAAGGTAGGTGCAGCTTAGCCTCTTTCAGGCCGCGGTCCTGGGCGTCGTCCAGGGGCTGGCTGAGTTCCTGCCAATCTCTAGCTCCGGCCACTTGATCCTGGTCCCGTGGCTGCTGGGGTGGCCGGACCAGAGCCTGACCTTCGACCTGGCGCTCCACCTGGGGACGACCGCCGCGCTGCTCGGGTACTTCTGGCGCGACTGGCTGACCCTGGCGCGGGCCTTTCTGGCTGGGCTGGTTAGCGCCGCCGGACGCGAGGCCCCGGCCTGGCGGCTGGTTTGGATGCTGATCCTGGGCTGTTTGCCGGCCGGCGTGGCGGGCTTGCTCTTCGAGAACGTGATCGAGCAGAAACTGCGGCAGCCCTGGCTGGTCGCCAGCATGCTGATCGCGTTCGGGATCGTGCTGCTGGTGGCCGACCGCCTGGCGCGACGCGTGCGCGCGCTCGATCAGATCGGGTTCGCCGATGCGCTCATCGTCGGCTGTGCCCAGACTCTTGCGCTCGTGCCCGGCGTTTCGCGATCAGGGATCACGCTCACGGCCGGCCTGCTGCGGGGGCTCGACCGTCCAGCCGCCGCGCGCTTCTCCTTCCTCCTATCGGCGCCGATCACACTGGCGGCGGCTGTCTACAAGCTGCGCGTCCTCTTCAGGGCCCCGCCGACGGGCGAGGAGGCGATCGTCTTCGTCGTCGGCGTCGCGACGGCGGCGATCGTCGGCGCGCTGGCGATCGGCTTCCTGCTGCGCTATCTCCAGCGCAGCTCGACCGCCATCTTCGTCTGGTACCGCGTCGCTGCCGGGGTGGGCATCCTCACCCTTGCGCTGGGCACTCGGTAATAAGCAAAGCCTGGCCGGAGAGCTCCCGCTCCTGGGAGACGGGCGTGGAGCTCGCTACAGCAGCTCGATATGAGTCGCCAAGCCGTCGAAGTATCGCTTCTGGTAGTAGCCCCCATTTCCCAGGTTGACCTCAGACGTCTCGCCCAAGGAGCTTTGATCTTCGAATGCTTCGAGCACGAGCTTCTGAGCAACCTTCCAACTGTAGACGACGTGGATCGTGCAGGGCTGGGGAGAGAAGGACTCAAGACGGGCTCCGGCTATGCTCCAGACGCCATATCCGCGCCCAAGACCATCTGGATCGACGTCCGGCACGCGGCACTGATAGATGCGGATGTGGAAGCGTGTCGCACCCGCTTGATGCTACAGCTCCAACCGCGGGTAGTAGTTCTCGGCCCCGACCTTCCGGACATCGGAAAGCCAGTCGCTGTCGTAGAGCTCGGTCGGTCCCTGGTCCGGGTCGGCCAGGGTCCAGGCCTGGCGCTTGTAGGTCCAGTTGTCGGGCTGGAGGCGGTGGGCCTGGCGAAAGTGCCTGACGGCGTCGGCGGGGCGATCGACCCGATACAGGTGCTGGCCGAGCTCGAAGTGGGCGGCCGCTGTCGCCTCCTCAATCGGGCGCGGCCGGCTCCGGCGCAGCACCTCCTCGGGCGCGAGCGTGAAGGCGCTCTCCGACCCCTGGGCGACCCAATCGCGCAGCGCGGCCACGTACCCCTCCGCGTCGACCTGAAGCTTCCTGGCCTCGGTCACCCGAGCTACCAGCCGCGGCGACGCGTCGGGCGGGACCTCGCGGTCGAGGAAGTACGGGCGCTTCGGGTACGCCGTCTCCGGCGGACGCACGATCGTGCCCGCCTCGTCGATCCAGACGCCGCTCGGGACGTTGACGATGCCGAACAGCTCGTCGACCAGGTGGGCCCGGTCGATCAGGGAGGGATGCTCGGGCTTGGCCTCGACGATCCAGGGCCGCGCGGCCTCGGGGTCGCTGTCAAGCGCGACCGTCACGATCTCGAGGCCCTGGAGATACAGTTCACTCCGCAGCTCCTGCCACACGGGCAGGTCGAAGCGGCAGCCTCACCAGGAGGCCCAGGCCACCAGCAGGACCTTGGTCCCCCGCAACGAGGCCAGGCTGAACGCGTTGCCGTCCAGGTCCGGCAGGACCAGCTCGGGGGCCCTGGCGCTGGTTAGCGCGCGGCCGCCGGCCGCCGGGCCCAGGCACCACAGCCTGCTCGCCTCGTCGTGGATGAGCGGCATGCCGAGCCGATCGGCAAGCACCCGCGCGTCGATCGCCCCGTCCGTCCCGCCGTCGGACGGTAGCGGGACACAGCGGTCCTCCTTGCAGGCGCCCTCCGGCTTGATCGACCAGCCCGTCCGTCGCTCGAGCTCAAGCGGATCGACACGGAGCGACGTGAGGATCATGACACCAGACTCCCTTCGCTATTGTCCGCATTCACTTGATCCCTGGATCGTCGCGCCTAGCCTCAAAACGATCCTGGCGCCACAGCCGCGAGATCCGGCTCCCAGCTCGAAATCTCTCCCCTTCGCCCGCCGCTCAGGTGGACCTGACTGCTCCCGTTGGCGCATGCGCATCTCCTGACCTCCGGACCCTGTCAGCAGCATAGCAATCGTACCAGATGGGCCGAATCCATGGGCTAGCGCATCGCGGTAGGCGCTACGAGCGCCGTCAGCCGAACCCGGCGGACGCCAGGTACCGCCGAGGGTCCTTGGCGAACGTGTGCTTGCACGCCGGGCAGCAGAAGTAGAGGGTCTGCTGGTCGTGCTCCAGGACGTGGCGCGCACCTGGGACGGCGACGCGCATGCCACAGATTGGGTCGATCGCCTCGTTCGGCGCGGGGATGGGGATGGGCGGTGCGGCGGCAAGGGCGGGCGCCGCCGCCGCGGCATGGTGGCCGCGGC
>JACCZL010000397.1 GCA_013695975.1 Chloroflexota bacterium | reverse complement strand
GACCTCGTTGGGCTTGCATGATCTTGCCTGCCCTGGTAGGGCGGGGTCGACCCGAACGAAACTGGCTCACGACGCATAGCTCTTCAGGGCTGGGCGGCGTCCCCGGTCCCGAGGACCTCTGCCGTGTGCTGGCCGAGCGTCGGCGCCGGCCGAACGATGCGGGCTGGTGTCTTTGACAGGCGGGCTGGAAAGCCGGTTGCCTCGACCCGACCGGCCGTCGGATGCTCCATCTCCACGATGAAGCCCCGCTCGCGGAGGTGTGGATCCGCCAGAACCTGATCGTAGCTATTCAGGACGCCGCACGGGAAGGCATCCTCGAACAGCCGATGCCAATGCTCGCTGGTCTCGGTTCCGAGCACCTCTTCGAGGATCCTGGCCAGCTCCTGCTCGTTGGCCTTGCGGTTGGCGACCGAGTCGAAGCGCGGATCGGTGGCCAGCTCCGGCATCCCGACGAGCTGACAGAGCTTCGGCCACTGGTTGGGGGTGGTCGCACCCAGCGTGATGTACCCGTCGCGGGTCCGCAGCGCCTGGTAGGGGGCCGTGACGCGGTGAGCCGAACCGAGCCGCCGTGGAACCTCGCCCGTTGCGAAGTAGCCGCTCGTCTCCCACACGGCCAGCGCCACCGCCGATTCGAACAAGCTGACGTCGACGAGCTGGCCCTCACCGGTCTTCTGGCGGGCGACGTAGGCGGTGAGGATGCCATAGGTGCAGAAGAGCGCCGCGGTCAGGTCGGCGATCGGCACGCCGACTTTGACCGGCGCTCCCTCAGGCTCGCCGGTGATGCTCATCAGGCCGCTCATCCCCTGCAGGATCAAGTCGAAGCCCGGCCGCTGGCTGTACGGACCGGTCTGCCCGAATCCCGACGCGGAGCAGTAGATCACGTCCTCCCGAACCGCCTTGACGCTGTCGTAGTCAATCCCGAGATCCCGCATCGTTCCCGGACGGAAGTTTTCCAGGATCACGTCGGCCCCGCGTGCCAGCTCCATGAAGATCGCTCGGCCCTCCGAGCGCTTGAGGTTCAGGGTGATGCTCTTCTTGTTACGGTTGAGCGCCAGGAAGCCGGCGCTCTCGCCGTTGACGAACGGCGGCGTCTGACGGGTGTAGTCGCCGACGTCCGGGTTCTCGACCTTGATCACGTCAGCGCCCATGTCCGCGAGTAGCATGCCGCAGTACGGTCCTGCCATAAAATTGGCCAGCTCGAGGACCCGGATGCCAGCCAGTGCGCTCGTGCCATCCCCGGTCATCGTCCAGTGAACCTCGGTTCCCGCTTCTGCATAAACGCCCGAACCCCTTCGAGGAAATCCTCCGTCGCGAAGAGGCTGGCAGCGCGCTCGGCGCGATCGGGATGGTCGGCCAGCGAGGGGTCGCGGAGTACCGCCCCAACCGCTTCCTTGGCCCAGCGAACGGCCGTCGGCGCAGCCTGATTGATCGCCTCCGCGAGCTGATAGGTGTGCCGCTCCAAGTCGTCAGGTGGGACCAGCTCGGTGACCAATCCCATCTCCTGCGCTCGCCTCGCCGAAAAGCGCTGTCCCGCGAACAGGATCAGCTTGGCGTTGGAAGGGCCGACCAGGTCGACCAGACGCTGGACGTCTTCCATGGCGACGCCCAGACCGATTCGCGCGGCCGGGATACCGAACACGCTGTCTTCGGCCGCGATCCGCAGATCCGCGCAGACCGCGACCTCGCAGCCACCGCCGATGCAGTAGCCGTAGATCATCGCGATCAGCGGCTGGCGGATGGCGACCAGCGCCTCCATCGCCTCGTGGACGAGGCGGGCGTAGGCCAGTGCCCGCTCGGGCGTCGAGCGCTGCTCCTCGAACTCGCCGATGTCGGCGCCCGCGCTGAACGCGGCCCGTCCGGTCCCACGGATCAGGACGACCCCGATCTCAGGATCCGCGTCAGCCGCCCGCGCCGCCTCGGCGATCCCTCGCCAGACCGCCGTCGACATCGCGTTCAGGCGCGCCGGCCGGTTGAGCAGCATCGTCGCGATCCCCGCGCGCCGCTCCAGGACCACGGCTTGCTCATGATCTATGGTCTGCGTCACCCGTCCTCCTCGGCGTGGCGTCGAAGGTGGACATCATAGCCCCTACGGCGCCTGGAGACGCTCGGCGTACCCTCGAACGACTGCAAGGACCGCTAAGGCGACCGTCTCGCGGTCCGCCCTGGCATCGACGATATGCCAGCCCGGCGAGCGAGCCAGGCGGAGGTACGCCGCGCGCGCCCTGGCGAGCAGGTCGAGCCGCGACTCGTAGGCGTCGCGAGCATCCACCTTGCGCGCAAGCGAGGTCTCGGGCGGGATGTCGAGCAAGATCGTCAAATCGGCCTCCGGTAAGCCTCGCTCGACAGAGGCCATCCAGTCGACCGAGAGTCCCTGGGCCTCGCCGTAGGCCAGCCCTGAGGCGACGTAGCGATCGACGACGACCGCTCGACGGGCCGCGAGCCATCGGCGGAGATCGGACGCCCGTTCCCAGCGATTCGCGGCGTACAGGAGCTGGCTGACCTCGACCGGGAACTGACGCCGACCCGCCATGAGGTGGCCGATCTCGGTCCCGAGCGGCGTCTCGTAATCCGGGAAGCCGATCAGCTCAACTCCAACTCCACTCGTCGCCAGCTCCTGGACCAGTCGTTCGCACACCGTCCACTTGCCAGCCTGGTCGATCCCCTCGACCGCGATCAAGCGTCCCGCCAACCGCCGCATGCCACGCTGCCTCCGAGCCAGACCAAGCATCGACATTCTGCCACGCCGGCGACCCGGGCGCCCCTACCGAGGTGCGGCGACACCATTTGCTACACTCCCAGCCATGAGACGGGCAAGCC
>JACCZL010000392.1 GCA_013695975.1 Chloroflexota bacterium | reverse complement strand
CATCGGGTCGGCGCTCGCGAGGACGCTGCTCGATCGCGGCGAGAGGGTGATCGGGCTCGAGAACGGCTTTTCGATCCAGCCGAGCGCGCTCCGACGGCTCGCCGACGATCCGGGATGGCAGCTCGTCCGGGGCAGCGTCAACAGCGTCGGCTCGATCGAGCGAGCGTTCGCCGCCGCGGGACGCGGTGAAAGGGTCGAGACGGTCTACCATCTCGCCGCTCAGGCGAGCGCCCATCCTGAGGCCGCCCGGCCCTCCTACACCGAAGCGACCAATCTGGTCGCTCCCCGATTCGTCTTCGAAGCGGCGGCTCGCCATCGAGTCGAACGTTTTGTGTATGGCAGCTCGTTCCGCGTCTATGGCGACGATCTCGCCGGCACCGTCGACGAGCGTCGGCCCTACGGGCGGATCGGCGATCTTTCCCACCTGAGCAAGGTCTACGCCGAGAAGCTGGTCGAGATGCTCTCCCGTCAGCACGAGCTGCCGGCGGCCAACGTCCGCCTCGGCGTCGTGTACGGGCTCGGCCCGACGATGAAGCGGGACCCCCGCTTCTTGACGGTCCCGAACCTGTTCTGCCTGCGTGCGGCCCGCGGGGAGCCGCTCGTCGTCCACGCCGGCGCCAACCGCCCGATCGGCTTCCTCCACCTCGACGACGCGGTCGAGGCGCTGCTCGTCGCGGCTCGCCTTGGGGCCGAGCCCGGCTCTCGAGCCTACAACGCCGTCTCGGAGGTACTGACCGGCGGCGAGGTGGCCGGCATCGTGGCCGCGTGCGCTCGGCGGCGGGGCCTGGCGGTGCGAGTCGAAGGGGCCGCCCCCTCGCCAGAGATGCGCTGGTCGGTCCACTCGGGCCTCGACGACATGGGCTTTCACCCCCGCCGCGCGATGGACGAGAGCCTCGACGAGGTCCTGGCGTACTATCTCGACGAGGGCAATGGCTAGAAGGGATCGGGATGACGAAGGACGACCTGTTGGAGTCGGCAGTCCAGTCGGTCGACGGCGAGCCGCCGGCCGAGGGGCGACTGCCCCGCTGCGGGCGTTGGAAGCTCAAGCCGTTCGAGCTGCCACGGCCGGTCCTCCTGCGCTCGGAGAGACCCCTGCCGCTGAGCGAGTTCCTCGAGCGGCCAGAACCAGCCGTGCTCGACCAGTTCGCGCGCCTCGGACCCGAGGAGCTGCAAGCCCTGACCCTGGCGCGGCTGCGCGGGGCGCCCCCCGACCAGGCGCTCTCCCTTTTCGGCGAGCCCGGCTACACGATGGCCGAGGTCGTCCGACACGTGGAGCAAGGGACGCCCCTCGGCGTCCGGATCATCGAGGCCGAGCGGAAGCTAGTCGGCCTGCTCCTGACCGAGGCCCTGCGCTAGCGTAGATCTCATTGTTGGGGGTCATAGCAGCAGCTCGACATCCGCGTCCGGTCGAGCGAGGGGTGAAGGCTGAGGCCGATTCGCCGGCTGGGGTATGCTGCCGCAGGCGCCGAATCGATCGCGCCGTGACCCGAGGAGGACTGAGCACCGTGCCTTCGCAGTTGGAGTTCGCCGCCTGGATCCCGTCGTTCACGTTCCCGGGCCTGACCTACGAGCGGGCTCGCCGCTCGGTGGTCGACTTCTCGAAGAAGGCCGACACGCTCGGCCTCGACCTCTGGGTCATCGACCACCTGCTGACGGCGCCGGGGCTGTACGGGATGTCCTGGCTCGAACCGATGACCGTCCTGTCGGTGGCGGCCGGTTGCACCGAGCGGGCCAAACTCGGGACCGGCATTCTGATCCTGCCGCTGCGCAACCCGGTGGTCCTCGCCAAGGAGATCGCCAGCCTGCACTTCCTGTCCGGCGGGCGTTTCGCCTTCGGCATCGGCCCCGGCTGGTACCCGCCGGAGTACGAGGCGGTCGGCGCTCACATCCGCGAGCGCGGCCGCCGCACCGACGAGGTGCTGGCGGCGGTGAAGGTGCTGCTGACCGAGGAGCGGGCGACGTTCAAGGGCCGCTACTACCAGTTCGAGGACGTCACGCTCGACCCGCGCCCGCCGAAGCTGCCGGAGATCTGGGTGGCGGGCGGCTCGCGGATCCCGGACCCGGAATACTACGACAAGCCGGACATCGCCGAGTCGGTGCTCGAGCGGATCCTCGCCGCCGACGGCTGGCTGTCGCGGTGCTCGGGCAAGCAGGAGTGGGTCAAGCGCGACTGGGAGGTGATCACCCGCTACCTCGAGACGAAGGGTCGCGACGCGTCGACGCTGCGCTTCGGCCACACCAACTTCATCCACCTGGTCGACACGACCGACCGCGAGGCCGCGCTTCGCGAGCAGCGCCCGTTCTTCGAGCAGGCAATGGGCACCCACCGGAGCTGGGAGCACCTCCAGGAGTCGTACATGACCGGCACGATCGACGACGTCGTCGCCCGGATCGAAGACCTCCGCCAGGCCGGCCTCGAATACCTGGTCCTCGGCCCGGTCACCGACAACCTCGAGCAGCTCGACATCCTTGCCGAGCGGGTCTTGCCGCGGTTCCGATAGCCGCGAGTAGCGAACCTCCTGCTCGCGGCTATCGGAAGCGCGGCAGTGACCGAAGGGTAGTCTGAGAGCCGGAACTGATGGAACTGATGCCGCGATCTCCGCGGCGGGGGATGCGGAGGCGTGTCGGGTTGCTGGCAGATCGGGGCCGGCGAACACTCGGTCTTGCGAGGTGGGCGATCTGGGGCGTGATGCGTGGGGCTGGTCACACGATTGGGTCGGGGCTCCTGCTACACTGCCAACCATCTAGC
>JACCZL010000388.1 GCA_013695975.1 Chloroflexota bacterium | reverse complement strand
GTCGGGGCTCGCCGGCCGTCGAGCGCCGCCACGACCCCGAGCCCCAGGCGGTCCCGCGCCCGCTCGCGGGGGCGCGCATACTCCACCAGATAGTGGGCGACCTCGTGGGCCAGGCTGAAGCGCCGCTCGTCCTCCCCGTCCTCGCCGTCGACGAAGAGCAGCCCATTGCCCTCGTGTACCAGCACGCAGGCGCGCAGGGCGCGATCCGGCAGGCTGAGCCCGCCCTCGATAGCGTGGGCGGTCAGCCAGGCATCCACGGCCCGGATTCGCAGGCCGGGCAGCTCGATCACCGCGATCGGCAGGGCCCAGGTGATTGCGTCGCGCAGGTCGCGCGGCAACGCCTCCGGCGCCCCGCCGGCGTCGGCCCAGAAGCGCTCCGCCGCTTCATGTGCCCAGAGCGCCGTCATTCGTCACCCACTCCCGGTCGCCGAGTGCCCGGGGTCGAGTCGGGTGACTCGACAGCGGGCGGCGCCGCCCGAGGCTGCTCGGGGGCCGGGCGGTCGCGGGCCGCGGCCAGCATCCCGCCCGGCCCATCCATTGCCGCCCCGCTGAACGCGGCCAGTGCGTCGGCCGTCCGAATGATCCGTCCCAGGTGGGCCGGGTCGAGCCCGAAGCGATCGGCGATGCGGTGCACGCCGGCGCGGAACATCTGAGCTTCTCCTCTCGGTCGACGGCACAGCAGCAGCGCCGGCAATTGGTCCGTGCCGCAGCCCAGGTGGAGCGCCAGCCCGTCATCGTCCAGCCCCTCCGCCGCCGCGAACGCCAGCAGCGCCGATGCCAGGAAGAAGGGGTCGTCGGCGACGCGCCGCGCGGCGCGCCAGAGTAGGTCATGGTCAGTCATCGCCACGCACCTGTGGCCAGTGCCGCTGAAGGCGCTTCCTGAGGCGATCCTTCACTCGTTTCACCGCACGCTCCTGTTCGGCTGGCGGCAGGGCTTCGAGCCCCAGCACCCGGGCGAAGACCGATGTCCGCCGCTCACCCTCGCCCATAAGCTGCACCACCTCCCACTCGACGTCGTCGAAGCCCGCCCGGAGCCGCCCCACGGTGGCTGGGTCGATCGTGTCACGGTCTGCCACCACATCGGCTGAGTCGCGCGGGCTCCCCACCAGGAGTTTCCCCGCCGCCTGGGAAAGTTCGACATCCTCCAGTGGGAGCTGCCTCCGCGTCCGCCGCTGCTCGGACCGTAGGGCGTTTTGCATGTCGCCCCGCGCCGCCATTCGAAGGTAGCCGGAGAGGCTGCCCCGCTCGGGATCGTAGCGAGCCGGTGCCTTGGCGAGGGCGCTGATCAGATCGATCACCACGCTCTCGATCAGGTGGCTGTCCTCGCGCGGGAAGGCACGGCTCAGCCAGGTGGTCAGCGGTCCGAGGTAAGCTCGGGCAAGGTCAGACGGCGCCGTCTCGTCCCCCGCGAGCAGGCGCGCGTGCAGCTCCCGCTCGTCGTCAGGCGTCGAAGGCGGGCCCTCCCGCGGTGAGCCTATCCCCACCGACCGACCTCCAGTGTACAGAAGGCCCCATTGTGGCACACCCCACGCGGCCGTGCGAGTAGGGGCGAAGCATCCGCGCATCAGTACTGGCCTCCCGAGGACTCACGCGCGGATGCTTCGCCCCTACAGGTCACCCGAGGCCCCGATCATGACCATCGGCCCCGACAGCCTATAATCGACGCGACTCGGCCGACAGGCTCGGCCACGGCTTTGGAGGGGCCTCTGATGAACACCCGCCAGATCGCGCTCGCCGGCACGTTGCTCGCCATCGTCTTCCTCGCCCACGCGGCCGGCCGCTTCTTCCAGATCGGCGGCGCCCAGCTCGCGCCCAGCATCGCTATCTACACCCTGATCGCCCTCCTCCTCGCCCCGCAGATGTCCTGGGGTCCGCTGGTCGGGATCGGCATCGCCGTCGGCGTCCTGACCATGGTCGCCACCTCCAGCCCCTTCCCGCCGGCCAACATCCCGGCCCACGGGCTCGCCTTCCTCCTCGCCGCCGGGCTGACCAAGGCCTGGGGCCGCGGGTCGGCCGAGCTGCCCGTCGGCAAGATCGTCGGCATCCTGGGCGCCACGCTGCTGGTCTCCTGGACCCTCTTCTCGAGCATTAGCTGGCTCGGCCTGCTCCCCACCGGCCACCCCCTCCTCGGTCGGAGCTTCGACGTCTTCGGCGTGGTGGCTGGTCAGGGGCTCGCCTTCTGGTGGCTGTTCGGTTTCCTGACGGTCGCCGTCCCCACCTTCATCATCGGCCTGATTCTGACCCCCCTGCTCTATCGCGCGGTCCGGCCGGCCCTGGTGCGCCAGGGCATGATCCCGGTCACGGACCGCGGTGTCTGAGGCCGAAGAGCCGCCGGCCGACCCGCCCCTCGTCGCCGTCCGCGACGCTCGCTACCGCTACCCGACCAGCCAGGACTGGGTCCTGCGGGGCGTCTCGCTGGAGCTGCGCCGCGGCGAGTTCGTCGGACTGGTCGGGACGACCGGGGCCGGCAAGTCGACCTTCTGCCTGACCCTAAATGGGCTGATCCCCCACTACGCCGGTGGGACCTTCGAGGGGCAGGTCCTCGTCGACGGCCGCGACACCCGCGAGCTGACCGTCGCCGACCTGTCGGCGCGAGTCGGCCTCGTCTTCCAGGACGCCGACTCCCAGCTCATGATGTCGACCGTCGAGGAGGAGTGCCTGCTCGGCCCCCTCAGCCAGGGCCTGTCGCGCGCCGAGGCCCGCGCCCGGGCCCGCCAGATGCTCGACGTACTCGAGATCGCCCACCTGGCCGGACGCCCGCCACAGACCCTCTCCGGCGGCCAGAAGCAGCGCACCGCGATCGCGGCCGTCATGGCCACCGAGCCAGAGGTTCTGGTGCTCGACGAGGCGACCTCCGAGCTCGACGCCCTGACCGTCCACCGCCTGTTCGGGCTGTGCGCGCGCCTGAATCGCGAGCGGGGGACAACCATCCTGATCGTCTCGCACGAGATGGAGCTGCTGGCCACCCACGCCGGGCGGCTGGTCCTGATGAGCGAGGGCCGGATCCTGGTCGACGGCCCGCCGCGCGCCGTCCTGGTCGACTCCACCCCGTTTCGCGACGCTGGCGTCCGCCTCCCCCAGGTCGTCGAGCTGGCCGAGCGGCTGGCTGGCGAGGTCGATTGGCCCGAGCTGCCCCTCTCCGAGGAGGAAGCCGAGCACACGCTCCGAGCGAGCGCCCGATGAGGCTCGATCCGCGGACGCTCGGCGTGAGTGACGCCGTCGTCCAGCTCGAGAACGTCCGCTTCGCCTACCGGGCGGGCGTCGACGCCCTCCGCGACGTGGACCTCCAGTTCGAGCGGGGCGAGCTGACCGCGCTCATCGGCAACAACGGCTCTGGTAAGTCGACGCTGATGAAGCTGATCGTCGGGCTGCTCAAGCCGACCGAGGGGCGGGTCGTCGTCGACGGCGCCGACACCCGCGGCGCCAAGGTCTCCACCCTGGCCCAGAAGATCGGCTTCATCTTCCAGAACCCCAACGACCAGCTCTTCTCGAACAGCGTCGAGGAGGAGGTGGCGTTCGGGCTGCGCAACCTCGGCCTGCCGCCGGACGAGATCGAGCGGCGGCTCGAGGCCACCCTGGAGCAGTTCGGTCTCGTCGACCAGCGCGGGCTCTTCCCGCGCTTCCTGTCCCGCGGCGACAAGCAGAAGGTCTGCATCGCCAGCATCGTCGCGATGCGCCCGAGCGTGCTCCTGCTCGACGAGCCGACCACCGGCCAGGACCACCGCGACTCGCGCCAGATCCTCGAGCTAGCCACTCGGCTGAACGAGGGCGGGATGACGGTCCTGCTGGTGACCCACGACCTGATCAACGTCGCCGAGTACGCCCGTCGGGTGATCGTGCTGAACGACGGTGTCCTGGTCCGCGACGGTCCGACCGCCGACGTCATGGCCGACGAGGCCCTGCTCGCCTCCTGCAGCCTGGTCGCGCCCCAGATCGTCCGCCTGAGCCTGCGCCTCGCCGACCTCGGCCTACCGCTCGCCCTGCGCACCCCCGACCTCACCGACGCGGCGCGAGCCTGGCTCCGCGGGCCGCGGCCGGTGTCTCCCATCTACCCATGCTGATGGAGGAGCGCGGCCTGCTTGGCACGGTCGACCCGCGGGTCAAGCTGGGCTGGGTCCTGGCCACGCTCGTCGCCGGGCTGATCTTCGTCGACGTCCGCTCGCTGCTGGTCGTGCTGGCGAGCATCGCCCTGGTCGCCGCGATCGGCGGCGTCCTCGGCGCGACGCTCCGACGGCTGCGGAGCCTCGGCGTCATCGTCGTCATGATCGGCCTGATCCTCGGCCTGACCATCCCCGGCGAGCCGCTCGTCGCCCTCGGCCCCCTCCAGATCAGCCGCGAGGGCCTGACCCTCGGTGTCATCTCCATCTTGAGGATGTTCGTCTTCGCCGCCCCGCTCGTCATCGTCGTCATGACGACCAACAACTCCGACCTGATCCAGGGCTTCATGGCCTTCAAGCTCCCGCTCGACTACGCCCTGATGATCGTCCTGGCGCTCAACTTCGTCCCGCTCTATCTCGAGGAGTTCGGGCGGATCGCGGATGCCCAGAAGGCCCGCGCCCACGCCCTGGTCGAGCGCGGGCTGCTCGGCCGAGCGCGCGGGCTGATCCCGATCTTCGTCCCGCTCACCCTCAACGCCGTCGACCGCGCCGACACCGTCGGCAAGGTGCTCGAGATCCGCGGCGTCGCCCGTCGGCGCTTCCGCCCGGAGTTCGACCCGATCAACGGCCCAAGCTGGGCCCTGCTCGGCGCCACGCTCCTCCTCGCCGGCCTGGCGCTCGCCTCCGCCGCCCTCGGCCGAGATCTCATCGCCACCTGGCTTGAAGGAGCATGGCGCGCTCCGTTCAGCGCCGCTTAAGCAAGACTTAACCGCCGCTGTGGGCTCCGTTAAGGGTCTGCTGATCTCGCCCCCTTAACCTGCTAGACGCAGCCGGCGGCATTGGCCGTGGCGGACTCGAGCGCTGAAGCGACTTTAGACGAGGGGTGATGATGACGTTCGACCAGCGTGCAACAGGTGCTGTGGCCGAGGTGTCCGAGCATGGGAAGGGCCCGACATTCGAGGAGATCCTGCGGCGGCGCCTGAGCCGGCGCCAGGCGCTCAAGGCGGGGGTCGTGGCGACGGCTGTCGTGGCGCTCGGGCCGGGTCGCGGCCTGAACGGCGTCGGGCAGGTCGAGGCGAGCACCGCGGCCGCGCCGGCCGCTCAGGCCGGCACACTGACCTTCGCGCCGATTCGGCCGGACACGACCGACCAGGTCACGGTCGCCGAGGGCTATCGGTCGCAAGTCCTGGTGAGCTGGGGTGACCCGCTCTTCCCGGACCTGCCGCCCTTCGACGTCAACAACCAGACCGCCGCCCTCCAGGAGCGCCGACTCGGCTTCAACAGTGACTTCGTCGCCTACATGCCGCTGCCGGTCGGGACGCGGAACCCGGTCGAGGGCCTCCTCTGGAACAACCACGAGTACACCGACGGTACGATGATGTTCCCCGGCTACGACGGCAAGCGGACCCCGACCGCCGAGGAGGTCGACGTCGAGCTGGCCGCCCATGGCGCCAGCGTCCTCCACATCCGGCGTAACGGCGACGGGAGCTGGACCTATGACTCGACCTCGAGCTACAACCGGCGGATCACCGCGACGACGCCGATGCGCATCAGCGGCCCGGCCGCCGGCGCCGCGATGCTGCAGACCGACGCCGACCCGGCCGGCACGTCCGTCCTGGGCATGCTCAACAACTGCGGCGGCGGCTGGACCCCCTGGGGCACCATCCTGACCTGCGAGGAGAACTTCCACCAGTACTTCTACAACGCCGAGCAGCTCGCGGACAGCGACCCGCGCAAGGCGGTCCACGCCCGCTACGACCTGCCACCCTCGTCGAGGGATCGCGACTTCCGCTGGCACCTCTACCACGAGCGCTTCGACATCGCCAAGCACCCTAACGAGCCATTCCGCTTCGGCTGGGTCGTCGAGGTCGACCCCTACGATCCGACCTTCACCCCGATAAAGCGCACCGCCCTGGGCCGCTTCAAGCACGAGGCCTCGACCGCGGTCCTGGCCCAGACCGGGCAGGTCGTCGTCTACTCGGGCGACGATCAGCGCTTCGACTACGTCTACAAGTTCGTCAGCGCCGGCACCGTCAACACGGCCGACCGGGCCGCCAACTTCGACCTGCTCGATACGGGCACCCTCTACGCCGCGCGCTTCGACGATGACGGCAGCGGGACCTGGCTCCCGCTGGTCTACGGTCAGGGGCCACTGACCGAGGCCAACGGCTTCACCTCGCAGGCCGACGTGCTGATCCGCACCCGCCAGGCCGCCGACGCCCTGGGCGCGACCAGGATGGACCGCCCCGAGGACGTCGAGGCCAACCCGGTCAGCGGCAAGGTCTACATGGCCATGACCAACAACACCCAGCGTGGCGCCGACGGCCGCCCCGCCCCGAACGCGGCCAACCCTCGGCCCAACAACGCCTTTGGCCACGTGGTCGAGGCCACCGAGGATGGCAACGACTTCACGGCCACGACCTTCCGTTGGGAGATCTTCATTCTGGCCGGTGACCCGGCCGACCCGAGCACCTACTTCGCCGGCTTCCCCAACGACCAGGTCAGCCCGATCGGCAACCCCGACAACATCGCCTTTGACAGCCGCGGCAATCTCTGGATCGCCACCGACGGCCAACCCAACTCGCTCAAGGTCCATGATGCGATCCACGCCGTCCCGACGGAGGGGCCGGGGCGCGGGCACGTCCAGCAGCTCCTGAGCGGCGTCGTCGGCTGCGAAGTGGCCAGCCTGGCCTTCAATACCGACGACTCGGCGCTCTTCGCGTCGATCCAGCACCCCGGTGAGGGAGGCAGCCTCGAGCAGCCAACGAGCACCTGGCCAAACGGCCTGGCCCGCTCCAGCGTCGTCGTCGTGACCAACGCCGCCGGCGGCCCGGTCGGGGCCTGAGTCGTGGACGACCAGCAGTGATCTGGCGGGAGCTCGGCCCCACATCGGGCCGGCCCGGCGCGCCCCGGCGTTACCAGACCTCGCGGACGTTGAGGATGAAGCCGGGCAGGACCGGGTCGCCCGAGACGGTCTCGGGGT
>JACCZL010000371.1 GCA_013695975.1 Chloroflexota bacterium | reverse complement strand
GGCCGGCTTGGGGGAAGGCTGAGCGGCGGGGGCGCCCGCGGCCGCCGCGGTCACGACGAACGTGCCTTCCATGCCCTGGGACCGGTGGTTCCCGACCGGGCACCACATCAGATAGCTGCCCGGGGTCGCAAACGTGAACTCGAAGTTGGCCATCTGTCCCGCCGCGATGTTGCCGTCGCCGGGGACGACCTCGATCATGACGCCCTGTCCCTCGATGTGCAGGTCGTGCGGCCGCTGCGCAGAGGAGTTGGTGGCCACGAGCCGTACCGGCTGCCCAGCCTGGACGGTGATTGCGGGCGGGGTGATGCTCCATTCGGTAAGCACGACCGGTACTTCCTGGCCCTGCGCGTGGACCGCGCTAGACGCGATACCGACGATCGGCAGCGCACCGAACAACAAGACGAGAGACAGCCGTTTCAGACGCATGGTCGCTCCTCCAATGGGTGGTCCGCACTCATAGTAGCCCTTGACACTGTACGTCTCAACCCCCCATCAAGGATTCATCGAGAGGTTCGTGACGCGGATACGGATGCGGACACGGCAGCGTGGTCCAGGGAGGGGTCGCGTGCTGGAAGGAACCGTGGGCGCCCGCCATAATCCGTCGCGAGCACTATGACGGTACTTCGATATGGCGACGGGCGAGCTCGAAGCTAGGCAGGCGACTCTGGCGACGCCCGGGGAGCTGGCCTGGCCGCGCGCGAGTTCGGGCACGCTTACGCGTCTCGTACGTGGGGCGATCTCGTGGGACCTTGCGGCGATCGTGTTCCTGCTCGGCTGCACGGCGTTCGTCCACTGGCCGAGCGTGATCGGCCAGGGGGTGTACGCGCGCGACGACACGATCACGTTCTTTTATCCGGCATTCGCGACGCTTCACCAGTCCCTCCGCCAGGGCGAGCTGCCGCTCTGGACGCCGCATATCTTCGGCGGGTTCCCACTCTTCGCCGAAGGTCAGATTGGCGCCCTCTACCCACCTGCGCTCCTGGCGGCGATGCTGCCGTCGCCGGTGGACGGGTTCCTCCTCCTCCGGGTCTTCCACGTCGCCCTGGCGCTGGTTGGCGCCTACGCGCTGGCTCGCTGCCTGAGGATAAGCCCGCTCGGCGGAGTGGTGGCGGGGCTGGTCTTCGGCCTCGGCAGCTTCGTCGTCTCGCAGCAGCACCATGCCAGCCTGCTCGCAGCGGCCGTCTGGCTGCCACTCTTGCTCGCCTGCGTTGAGCTGGCGCTCGCCCGTTGGTCGTGGTCGACGCTCGCCTACCTGGCGCTGGCCGGCGCGATCCTCGGGATGCAGGCGCTCGCATCGCACGTCCAGCCGGTCCTGCTCAGCGGCGCCCTGCTGCTGGTCTATGCGCCTGCCCGCGCCCTCGCTCGGCTGCGCGGGCAGGCGGCCGAGAAGCGGTCGTGGGCCGCGCGCGTACGGGCCACTTGCGGCGCCGCCTTGCTCGGCGTCGGCGCCGTCGCCCTCGTCTCGGGCCTGGCCGCGACCAACTCCGCCGCCCAACTGCTCCCGTTGTACGAGCTGAGCCGCGAGTCGTGGCGGGCGAATGGCTGGTCCTATCTGGACGCGGTCGAATACTCGCTTCCGCCGATCAACCTCGTCACCCTGGTCCTCCCGTTCTTCTTCCGAGCCGCGGATGGTGGACAGTGGTCGCTCTGGCAAGCCTGGGAGGTCGTGCTGTACGTCGGCATCCTCCCGCTGCTGCTGGTGGTGGCGAGCCTCCTCTTTGTTCGACGCTGGACGGTTGCCTTCTTTGCCATCGTCGCCGCCGGTAGCGCCTTGGTGTCCCTCGGCGGGTACGCGCCGTGGCAGCTTTACGAGCGGCTCTGGACCTTACCCGGCGTGGCGCTCCAGCGAGCGCCGGCGCGTTTTACGTTCCTGACTACCCTGGCGCTCGCCATGCTGGCGGCCTACGGCGCCGACTGGCTCGCGCGACGCGCGGACGACGACGGCCTCCGACGTCGCTCACGGCAGTTGCTGATCCTGCAGCTTGGCGTACTGGCCGCCCTTGCTGCGCTGCTCGGACATCTCGTGCTCTGGCGAGCCTGGCTCCACGCCGATCAAGTCTGGGCGACGCGAGCGCTTACCGAGAGCTATCTGCGCCTGAGCCACGATCCGCTCCAGGCCCTCACGCCCCTGAAGGTCTACGGAGGCCTGGACTGGGCGCTCGACCTTGCGAATCCAAAAACGGCGCTGCCACTGGCGCTGCTCGGCTGCACGGCTCTGCTGCTGCTGGGTTGGCGCGAAGCCCCCCACCTCCGGCCGCTCTGGCAGGCGCTGCTCGTGGTGCTGATCGGGGTGGACTTGCTCCTGTTCTCAGTCGACTTCCACCCGCTCGTGTCTCCCGACCGCCTGGCGGACGTCGGCGGGGCCGGAGACTTCCTGGTGGCTCGTCGTGGCCCGTGGCGCTCGCTCACCAACCCCGATGTCGAGGCGGTTCGTCCAAACCAGTTGCTCCCGGCTGGTGTTGGCGAGGTCCAGGGATACAGCCCACTCGCGCTGGATCGACAGGTCTGGTACGCCCGCGTCGTCGGCACGGTCGACAACACGTTGCTCGATCTGTGGGGGGTGCGCTACGTTGTCAGCTCGGCCAACCCGCCAACGCTGCCCTCCTACGACCAGGTTGGGTACCACCCGCAACGACCGTTGATGATCGGCGGCGCCGGAACGGCGAATGGACGGATCGTGCTCGAGGTGCCGGACGACCCTGCCACCCAGCTTCGGGCGATCCTCGCCCTGGCCGATGGAGCCCAGATTCCGGACGGCGAGGTCGTCGGGGAGTGGGTCCTGACCGACGTCACCGGGGTCCGGCGGGTCGTACCCATGCGAGCCGGCCGTGAGGTGGCGGACTGGACCACCGGCCAGCCCGGCGCGCGAACAGCGCATCGACCGGTCCAGGGGGCTACGACGATCTCGATCCGCGAGACGGACGGTTCGGTCGAGCGACCACGGACGGTGAGCTACGCGGCGATCAGGTTGCCAGTGCGGCAGGTCGTCCAGCGGGCCGAGTATCGTCACATCCATCCGCTCGGTCGGAGCATGCTCTACGGCGTCGCGCTCCACGACAGCGAGACTGAGTCCCTGGGTCAATTCTATCGCCCCGCCAAGTACGTCGAGGTCTACCGGGACGGCGATACGGTGATCCACGAGAACCGGGCCGCCTTTCCCCGCGCGTTCATCGTGCCGCGGGCGGTCGTGGTCCCCGATGGGGTCACCGCGATGGATCGCCTCATGAACGGCCCATTCGAGCCGCGCCGCGAGGCCATCCTGGAGTCCGCGGCACCGTTAGAGGGCGGCGAGCTCGCGGAGGGGAGCGGTCGCGCCGAGCTGGTTCACGATGGGACCGCCCTTGTGACCGTCAGAACCACCTCGAATGGTGCAGGCTACCTCGTCCTGGCTGATGCCTACTACCCGGGCTGGCGGGCGTTCGTGGATGGCGAAGAGGTTGCGCTCATGCGGGCCAACTTCCTGTTTCGGGGCATCTCCCTGCCGGCAGGCGAGCATGAGGTGGCGTTCCTCTTCGATCCCGAATCGGTGCGGTTGGGCGTCGTCATCTCAGCCGCCGGCGTCACCATACTGGTACTGCTGCTCGTCACGGCCCTGGTCGGGTCGTCGCTGGCGCGGCGTCGTCGGCGAGCTCAGATCGCGTAGCGGCGTCCCTCGGCCGCGTGCTCGACGGCTCCGGAAAAGACGGCTCGGGCGTCGCGGAGCTGGCGTTCGGGGTCGTCCGGATCGATTGGCATATGGGTTAGCAGCAGGCGACTCACGCCGGCCTCCCGAGCAATCTGACCGGCTTCCGCACCCGAGAGGTGCATCCGCTCCCCCTTCGCGGATTCCCCCTCCGCGCTCACGAGCGTCGACTCGCAAAGGAGCATGTCGGCGCCGCGCGCCAGCGCCACGAGGGCCTCGCAGGGACCAGTGTCGCCGGAGAACACCAGCGCGCGCCCCGCCTCGACCCGCGTCGCAAAGGCCGGCACCGGGTGGCGCATGCGTCGAAACGACAGCGAGCACGGGCCGATCTCGACGGTCGCGGATGGGTCGTACTCTCCCACGTCGAACGCCCTGGCAAAGGCGTGCTCGTCGCCGTCGAGGACGCGGCCCAGGGCTGCCAGCACGTCCGCCCCACCGGGTGGCAGGAGCAGCCGCGGCGGTCGATCGCTCTGCCCTCCGTACGTGACGGCGTTGCGAACTGCCACGAGGTCAAGGAAATGGTCCGGGTGCATGTGCGAGATGACGATCGCGGACAGGTCGCGGAGCGACACGTTCGCCAGCAGTCGACCGGCCACGCCAGGTCCGCAATCGAGCAGGATCCGGGTGCCGTTCGCCGAGGCAAGATAGCCGGAACAGGCCCCGCCCGGATTGGGCCAGGAGGGGCCGGAGCCGAGCACGGTGAGATGGAAGTCAGGCATAGGACGCCCCAAAATCAGGACGAGTACTCCTGTCGGCATGGTACACCGCGAGGGCGCACCGGCAGGGCAGGCACACGGGCCTGCCCCCGATGAGGATGGCGCAAGTCTTTGACCCGCACCCCGACGGCCAGGGTGCTTTGTCCAGGCCGGCGTGGGCGTGCTAAGCTACCGACACCTATGGGCCGCGTCAGCTATCTGGACCATGCCGCGACCACCCACGTCGACGAGCGTGTGGTCGAAGCGATGCTGCCGTACTTTCGGGAGCATTGGGGCAACCCGTCGAGCCTGTACTCGCTCGGGCGGGTCGCCCGACGTGGGCTCGATGAATCGCGCGATGCGGTTGCCGGCGTCCTCGGTTGCCGTCCGAACGAAGTCCTCTTCACCAGCGGCGGCAGCGAGAGCGACAACCTGGCCATCAAGGGTGTCGCCTTCGCGCGGCGATCAGAGGGGACCCACATCGTGACGACGCGGGTCGAGCACCATGCCGTGCTCCATACCTGCGAATGGCTCGAGCGCCACTTCGGTTTCCGGGTCACCTACGTCGACGTCGACCGCCACGGGATGATCGACCTCGAGGGCTACGAACGCGCCGTGGCTTCTGGTGCGATCCTCGCGTCGGTGATGCTCGCGAACAACGAGATCGGCACGATCCAGCCGGTGGCCGAGCTGGCGCGGATCGCGCATCAGCACGGCGCCCTCTTCCACACCGACGCGGTCCAAGCGGCCGGCGCCGTGGATGTCAAGGTCGACACCTTGGGCGTCGACCTGCTCTCGTTGACCGCCCACAAGCTGTACGGTCCGAAGGGCGTCGGCGTGCTGTACGTCCGTCGTGGGACGCCGCTGATCCCCCAGAACCAGGGCGGCGGCCAGGAGCGGGGCATGCGCGCCGGTACCGAGAACGTGGCCCTCGCCGTCGGGATGGCCGAGGCCCTCCGGTTGGCGTACGAGGAGCAGGCGAGCCGCAACGCCCACGCCCGCCGCCTGCGGGATCGACTGGTCGAAGGCATCCTCGCCGCCGTGCCGGGCGCGCACCTCACCGGACACTCGACCGAGCGGTTGCCGAACAACGCCAGCTTTGTGTTCGAAGACACCGACGGCGAATCGATCCTGCTCAGTCTCGACGAGCACGGGATCTGCGCCTCGAGCGGATCCGCCTGCACTTCGGGGACGCTCGAGGTCTCGCACGTCCTCAAGGGGCTTGGCCTCCCGCTCGAGCTCGCCCGCGGGAGTGTCCGCCTCTCGACCGGACTGGCTACGACCGACGAGGATGTGGAGCGAGTCGTGGCGCTCATGCCGGAGGTGGTTGGGCGGGTGCGCGCCGTGATGCCGACCCTTGCCGGCGCCGGAGCGTAGCGCCGAAGCGACTATCACCCACGGAGGGAGAGATGCGACTCGTCACCTTCCAGGCCGATGGGGCGCCGCGTCTCGGCGCCGTCGTCGACGAACGCGTCATCGATCTGGCGCGGGCCTCGGATGGCCGGCTGCCAGACAGCATGCTGGCCTTTATCGAGGCCGGCGACTCGGCGCTTTCGGAGGCCCGCGAGCTGGTCGCTCGGGGCGGCGACGGGGTCGAGCTGGGCCGCGCAAAGCTGCTGGCCCCGATCCCGCGGCCACGCAAGAACGTCTTCTGCCTGGGCCTGAACTATCGCGATCACGCGGCCGAAGGGGCCCGCGCTATGGGCATTGAGCTGAAGCTACCCGAGCACCCGATCTACTTCAGCAAGCCCCCAACCTGCGTGATCGGCCCGAACGCGGCGATCGTCTATGACCCCGACGTAACGCGGGAAGTGGATTGGGAGGTCGAATTCACGCTGGTGATTGGGCGGGGCGGTCGCGACATCCCGCCCGAGCGAGTGTACGAGCACATCTTCGGGTACACGGTGGGCAACGACGTGTCGGCGCGGGAGCTGCAATTCCGCCACGGTGGGCAGTGGTTCAAGGGCAAGAGCCTCGACACGTTCGCGCCGATCGGGCCCTGGATCGTGACGGCGGATGAGGTTCCCGATCCGAGCAACCTCGACGTGTCGTTGCGGGTCAACGGCGTCGAGAAACAGCGGTCCAACACCCGCGAATTCATCTTCGACATTCCGGCGATGGTCTCAGGGCTGGCGAAGGGAATCACGCTCGAGGCAGGCGACCTGATCATGACTGGCACGCCCCACGGGGTCGGATTTGCTCGCCAGCCGCCGGAGTTCCTGCAGGACGGCGACGTGGTCGAGGCCGAGGTCGCGGGCATCGGCGTCCTCCGTAATCCGGTCAGCGTCAGGAGGGGAGGATGAGCCGCGTCCTGATCTCGTCGCAGCTCGTCAGCGAAGCCGAGGATGCCGACGCGCTGACCGCGTTGCGCGCTGACGGCCACGAGCTAACCTTCAACCAGGCGCTGGTCGGCAAGAGTGAGGACGACGTGATCGCGGCGATCGCCGACTTCGACGGGATTGTGGCGAGCACTGAACCGTATACCCGCCGCGTCCTGGAGTCCAATCGGCGGCTGCGGGTCCTCTCACGGACGGGCGTCGGCTACGACGCCGTCGACGTCGAGGCGGCGACCGAGCTCGGCATCGCGATCTGCACGACTGTCGGCTCGAACGACCGCACCGTCGCCGATTGGGCGGTGCTGGCGATGCTCTCGCTGGCCCGCAAGCTGCCAGAGGCCGTCGCGGGTATGGCCGACGGGGGTTGGCAGCGCGCCGTCGGGATCGACTTCTGGGACAAGACCGTGGGGATCGTCGGGCTAGGCGCCATCGGCAAGCACGTGGCTCGGCGCGTGCGCGGTTTCGAGGCCGAGGTGCTTGGCTTTGACGTCGTCCGGGATGACCAATTCGCGGCCCAGGTGGGCATGACCTACGTGGAGCTGGACGAGCTGCTGGAGCGAGCGGACTTCGTGACGATCCACGCCCCGCTGCTGGCGGCGACACGCGGTCTGATCAACGAAGACCGCTTGCGGCGGATGAAGCCGACCGCGTACCTGGTGAACACGTCGCGCGGGCCGGTCGTCGACGAGCGGGCGATCGAGCGTGCGCTGCGCGAGGGCTGGATCGCCGGCGCGGCGTTGGACGTCTTCGAGATCGAGCCTCTCGCGGCGGACAGTCCGCTGCGGAAGCTTCCAAACGTTATGCTTTCGGCGCACGTGGCGGGGATCACCTACGAGTCGACGCGGCGGTCGGCGACGATGGCCTGCGAGAGCCTGCGCCGCGTCTTGAAGGGCGAACCGCCGCTCGCGATCGTGAACCCCGACGCCCTGCGCCGATGAGCGCACGGCCGCGGTCCGGACTCTGGTCCGGCGCCTGGCCCTGGGTCCTGCTCTCGGTCGCGGCGGTCGGCATCGTCGTCGTGACCGCGGTATTGCTCTCGTCGCTGTCATCGATACAGGCTGGAGGCGCCGCGCCTGCCACTGACCAGCGGCCGGCGGTCGGGCGTGACCCACCGCGAGTCAGCCCCGCCCAGTCGAGTAACGGTGTGACCACGAGCGTCCTCTTGCAGCAGCCGATCGAACGGATGCCGGATGGCGCGCCCTATGTCATGCGCGTCACGGAGCTCGAGATGGAGCCGGGCACCAAGATCTTCGAGCACCGTCAGCTCGGGGTCGGGGCCCACGTCGTTGCACGGGGCGCGATCGCCATCGAGAACCTCGAGACCGGCCAGACCCTCGTCCACCGCGCTGGCGAGGCCTACTTCGAGGGACTGGGACCGCTCCACCGGGCCGAGAACGTTGGGTCGGAGACGAATCGCGTCCTGATGGTCGACATACTTTCGGCCAGCCGAGGATTCGACGGTACCCAGCAGTTCAGCGGGCGTGGCCGCCACAATGAGGGTGAGCTGAGGTCGGGACCCTACGTCCAGGTCCCGCTGGGCGCGCTGCCAGCCGAGTCGCTGATGCTGCGGGTCAGCCGGCTGGCGTTTGGGCCGAAGGCGAAGACGCCCGAGCACACTCGGGTGGGACCGACGATGTTCTTCGTCCAGGAAGGCACCGCGACGGTCCGAAAGGAGTGGGCCAACAGCAGCATGACCTACGGCACCAACGGCTACTTCTTCGAGGCGGGCAACGAGCCGTTTATCCTGGAGAACAAGCCCGCGACGCCAGCCCAGTTCCTGGCTGTCGAGCTCCTGCCGGCCAGCCTCGGCGATGGCGCGTCCCAGGCGCCGACCGACGGCGCAGC
>JACCZL010000350.1 GCA_013695975.1 Chloroflexota bacterium | reverse complement strand
GTCAAGCTCAACCGGGCCAGTTTGAACCATGCCTTAGTGGTCCATCTCGCAAGTCCAGCCACCTTTGTCACCCTGAGCGCAGCGAAGCATCTCGGTGCCGGCCTGCAGGACCGAGACCCTTCGCTGCGCTCAGGGTGACAAAACGAGAGGCCATCGAACTTGCGAGACGGACCACTTAGCTCCTCCGAGGACGCGGCTTTATACGCGCCGTCTGCAGGAGAGCCTCGATGACGGCGTGCTGTTGCAGGTTCACTGCTGGGGCGGGTTGATCTGCTTGAGGTGAGAGCAGACGCGAGGTCGGGGCACTCAGCCTGGGCTGACGGCATCCTTGGCTGCGGGTGTCACACCCTGCCCGCGCATAGCCGTCTCATCTGCCGTCGGCGCAGTACCTCGGACAACCGAGAAGCGCGTGAGATGTGTGGGAAGGCCCTCGGCAGACCAGTCGGTGACGGTAGCGATCTCGATCAAATCGCCCTTCCTGGCCTCGGCAAGCAGCGACGCGAACAGAACGGGGTCGGGCACCGGGACCTTCTGCGTAAAGGGCTTGGTCTTGCCACCCAGGCCCACCAGCCGCTCGAAGGTGAGGATGGTCGGTGGATCACCCATTGCAAGGTCGAGCAGCGTGACCGTCCTGGTCACGTATTCCAGGTCGGGCATACTCTTCCCTCGTTGGTTTGATGAAGGGTGACAATCTGCCGCACGGCCGTATCCAGGTCGATCATCGGAGGTAGTCGTGCAGCAGGGTTGTCCGAGGCTTCGCTGAATTCAGTCCCTTGCTCTTCGTCGCCTCCAGGCAAGCGTGCAGCCGTTAGCCGCCAGGAGATGGGTGACTGGATGGTTGCAGCACCCGCCCCGGCAGCCAGCCAGTGTGCTCGCCGTTCCGCACCACGATCTGCCCGTTCACGACCACCGCGTCGATTCCCTCCGGATAGCGGTGTGGATCCCCATAGGTGGACACTTCACGGATCGTCGCTGGATCGAAGACCACCAGGTCGGCGTAGCGCCCCCGCTCGATCAGGCCCCGCTCGCTCAGGCCGAGCTTCTCCGCGGCCAGGCCAGTCATCTTGTGGATTGCGTCTTCCAGGCGCAGGACGCCACGTTCGCGGACGTACTCCTGGAGCACCCTCGGGAAGGTGCCGTAGCTGCGCGGGTGGGGCTTCCCCTGCCCGAGTGCGCCGTCGGGCCGCAGCGACGAGCCGTCGGAGCCGATGGTGCAGAGCGGGTGCGCGATGACGGCGTCCACGTCGTCCTGGCGCATGATGTGGTGGAGCATCCCGGCGCGGCCGTGCTCCTCCAGCAGCAAGCTGAAGAGGGTGTCGGTTGGCGTCATGCCGCGCGCCTCGGCGATGTCGGCCAGGTGGCGACCTTCGTACTCCCGATTCGCCTCGCTCGAAACCGTGGTCAGGTAGGTGCGGTCCCACTCGCGGCCGAAGGCGTCGACGTCCGCCCGGATCCGCTCTCGCGTGCCGGAGTCGTTAAGTCGCCCGAGCAAGGCGTCGAGTCCACCGGCGTGGGCCCAGTCGGGGATGAGCTGGGTCATCCCGGCGCTGCCGGCCGTGTAAGGGTAGACGTCGAAGTTGACCTCGACGCCGCGTTCGCGTGCCCAGTCGCTCAGGGTGAGTACCCTGGGCATCCAGCCCCAGCTCGGGCGGAAGGCGGCCTTGTGGTGGGCGATCTCGACCGGCACGCCGGCCCGCTCGCCGATCTCGATCGCCTCGGCGGTCGCGCGAAACAGCGTCCGGCCCTCCCCCCGGATGTGGCTGAAGTAGAGCGCCCCGTGCGCGTGGAGCACTTCCGCCAGGGCGACCAGCTCCTCGGTGTCGGAAAAGGAGCTGGGGGGCGTCATCAACCCGGTCGACATCCCGAAGGCCCCATCTCGCAGCGACTCGGCCAGGAGCTGCTGCATGCGTGCCAGTTCCTCGTCAGTAGGCGGGCGACGCTCGAAGCCCATCGCCGCGATCCGAAGGGTCACGTGGCCCACCAGCCCGACGACGTTGAGGGCGGTCCCCTGTTCCGCCAGCCGGCCGAGGTAGTCGCCCATCGTGCACCAGTCCCATTCGACCAGATCGGGTGGCGCAGTCGTGCTCATCCGCGCCTTGATCTGCTCCGCCATCGGCCCGACGAAGGGGGCTGGACTCGTCCCGCAATTGCCGATGACCTCGGTGGTCACGCCCTGGCGGACTTTGCTGTGCGCCTCTGGATTCAGCAGCAGCGCCAGGTCGGAATGGGTGTGCATGTCGACGAAGCCGGGGCAGACGACCCGGCCGGCCGCGTCGATCCACTCCCGCGCCTCGGCGGTCCCCAGATCGCCGACCTCGGCGATGCGATCGTCGGCGACTGCGACGTCGGCGCGACGGCCAGCCGAGCCACTGCCGTCGACGAGGGTGGCGTTCTGGACGATCAGGTCAAACACCGGCAACCACCAGCTTTCCGGAGCGCGGAGCTCGCGGCCCTCACGTCTTCCTGCTGAATCCGGTCGGCACGTTACCGCAGGAGACCCATCCACCGCCAGACTGGCACCGCGGCGACGAGCGCCAGGAGCACCATCGGGCCCCAGACCAGGGCCAGGCGGCGAGCCTGGGCGTGGCTGAACAGCTCCCCCGAGCCGTGGTAGATGGCCAGGTAGAGCGTGCTCTGGAAAGGGAGGAACCAGGCCTGGGTCGCGACCAACGCGATCAGCGCGACGAGGAACGGATGGATCCCGGCGGCGCTCGCGGCCGGGGTCGCGACCAGCGTCAGCAGTGGCGCGGCCGCCTGCCACCGAACGGCCAGGCTGAGGCCAAAGCCGGCCAGGGCCAGCCCGATGCAGAAGAGGGTCGGCGTCGCCGCCAACGCCCCGACCGGGGCGGCCAGCAGCTCCGCGAGCCAGCGGTCGATCTGGAGGGCGCTAAAGATGCTGCCGAGACTGGTGATCGCCCCGAAGAAGATCAGGAAGCTCCAGTTGACGCCGGTCCGCAGGGTGGTGGCGTCGAGCACGCCGCCCTGGACCAGCACGACCAGGGCGGCAACCCCCCACCAGCTCGGATCGATCTCGTGCAATGGCTCCGTCAGAAAGCCGGCCACCAGGCCGACGAGCACCGCCAGCGACAGCCATTCGGCGCGGCTGGTTCGCCCGAGCACGGCTTGCTGAAGGGCGAGTCGCCGCGCGCCGTCCTCGGTGCTGACCTCCGGCCGATACCAGACCACAATCGCCCCGAGGGCCAGAGCAAAGAGGATCAGGTGGACCGGCAGCGCGGCCAGGAACCATGCGCCGAAGCCAAACTGCGCCCGGGTCTCGGGCGGGAGCAGGCCGTGGACCAGCAACCCCACCGACGAGCCGGTCAGGAACAGGCCGGCCATCTGGCCGAACCCGACCAGCGCCGCCATTCCCAGCCCGGCGGCGGCGCGGCTGCCCGCCTGGTAGCCCAGGGCCTCGGCCACCTCTCGGACGACCGGCGCGGCCAGCGCGACCCGACTGGTGGCGTTCGGAATGGTGGGGGTGACCAGTACCCCGACGAGGGCAAGGACGAGTACACGCCAGGCGTAGGCCGTCGGCGCTCGGGTGAGCGCGATCAGCGCCGCCCGGTAGAGCAGGCCGGTGTTCCCAACCGCCACCCCCACCGCCAGGACGCTGAGGACCAGCAGCCACGACTCGGAAGCGAAGCCGGCCAGCGCCACCCTCGGCTCGACCACGCCCGGCACGACCCAGCCGGCCGCCATCAACAGAGCGACGATCGCGTCCGGGAAGACGTCGAAGGCCAGCAACAGCGCGCCCGCGACGAGGACCAGCAATGCCCGCCACCCTTCGACGGCCAGCCCCGGCGGCGGCGACGACCACAGGATCACCAGGGGAAGGACGGCGGCCAGGGCGCCGAGGAGCCTCAGCCGGGCGCGGACGGCATCAGCCCGCGCAGGGCGGTCCGGCGGCGCGTCGGCTCGTGCCGCGGCCTCCTGCCAGGGCTCAGCGGTCAGGCCGAGGCCGAGC
>JACCZL010000349.1 GCA_013695975.1 Chloroflexota bacterium | reverse complement strand
ATCGAGAGGATCGCGTCCATCCCCTCGTCGACTTCGTGCCGATTCATCTCGGCCATGTCGACCGGCGAGCCCATGAAGGGGACCGGGTCGTGTGGCTGGGTCGGGGCGTTCGGGCAGATGTGGGTCGCGACGATCACGTCGCCCGCGAGGATGTCGCCGTTCCGCTGCATCGCGCCCAGCTTGGTCGCGCAGGTCACCGCCGCTAGCGCCCCGTCGCCGTCGGACACGAAGCCGATCCGCTCCGGTCGGGCCCCGAGGCCGCCGAGCCGGCCGATGATGCCCAGGGTCGGCGCCTCGCCTCCGGAGCTCTTGCCCCGACTGCCCCGAATGAGCGCCTTGACGAAGTCCGTCGATCCTCTCGGGCCCTCGATCCGTGCCGTCGAGACGTCCTCGACCCCGCTCCGCCGCAGCAGCTCGGTGACCCGAGCCCCATCGGCCACCGCGCTGTCCAGGACGTCGAACGCATCGAGCACCTGCCGCCAGGCCATCTGCTGCCTCCTACCCTGAGATTCTGCCGCCGGCCAAGCTTACGAGCCAACGCCCGCCACGATCTCCCGCCCGGTCGCCTCTTCGATCGAATGCAGCAGGGCCGGATCGCGCATCCCCGCGCCCAGGATCAGGTGGCGGCGGTCGACCTGGACCACCGCCACCTCCTGTCCCACTCGCACCTCGGCCGACCCGAGGGGCAAGCCGCTCGAGATGTCCATCGTCGCCAGCAGGTCGGGGAAGGTGGCGGCGCGGCGAACGACGTCCGAGTCGGCCTCCAGGAGATCCAGGCTGACGTACTCGTTCCAAAAGCCTAGCTCGGCGACCTGTCGCCTGGAGTCGTCGCCGCCCTCCACTCGGACGGCGCCGACGTCCAGCCCGCCGACCGTCTCGAGCCGAACGTCGGCGACGACGCCGCGAATCGCCAGGTCGCCGTGGAGGACCTCGCAGACGGCCTCGATCATCGCGATCGGACCGACCGCCTGCCGCTCGAGCATCGCCCGGCCGAGGGCGATCGATTGGCGGATCGCCCCCGGCGCGGCATGGTCGCGGGCGTACTCGACCGAGACCGGGTTTCTCGCGACGGCGACCATCCCGCCGGCCTGGACCGAGGCCTGAAGGACCAGCGGGGCCGTCCGCGCGAGGTTGCCGCGCACGAACGCCTCGACGTAGCGCCCGGCTGTCGGGTCGCCCCCAACCGCCGCCTGGGTCGACATGTAGCCCGCGACCTGATGGAGCCCCATCGAGCCCATCAGTCCAGTCGGGTGGGCCCGCCCGTTGCAGGGGGCATCGACGACCGGCAGGCCCAGGGCCGCGGCCTGGAGCCAGCCGTTGACGCTCGCCAGGGCGCCGCACTCGTTGGTAATCAGTCCGTGGACACTCGTCTCGCCGTACTTCATGAGCAGCTCGACGGCGCGGACGTAGTGGACTGGCAGGGCGTAGGCCGTCGTGGCGGCTGGTGAGCCCACTGCCGAAACCGTCGCCAGCACGGCGTCCGGTCCGAGGTCGTCCAGGTCGACCAGTTGGGGCGCTCCCAGCTCGACCGCCAGCAGTCCGTTGCGGCGACCCAGGGCCAGCGCGCCGCCGCCGCCGCCCCCGAGCACCGCCCCGCCCAGAACCGCGGCTTCGACCGCGTCTCGGTCCAGCAGCACTCGCGCCATGGTCAGCAACCTCTGCTCAGTCAGGCGCCCAGTATAGATCGACCGATGGTCGCCGGCAACGCCGGTCGCACAGCCGACAGGGCCTTTTCACCAGGGCAAGCGGAGGAGTACTGTAGAGGGGCGGAGTCTGGAACATGCGTAGGCGCGGTCGTTGCAGATGAGACAGATCGCCGTGAGCAACAGCTTCGATGTCCCTCGCGCCACGGACCAGGCCAGGCGATAGCTGTGACCGACCATCCACGAGGCTCCGGTCCGCGTGCCGCCGCGCTCCATCTAGCGCGAGCTCTGGGCTCGAGTGCGCTCAAAGCGTCGCTGCTCAAGGCGGCCGGCTCGAAGACCCTGCAGCGCCAGATGACGAAGAACCCGCTCGCGCGAAGGGTCGCGGGACGGTTCATCGCGGGCGACGCGCTGACCGATGCCGTGGAGGTCGTGCGCCGGCTCAATGCTAGCGGCGCCTCGGCGTCCCTCGACTATCTGGGCGAGAACACCGACTCGGACGCGCAGGCGCGGGCCGCCACAGTAGCCTACCTGGCCGCGCTCGACTCGATCCGAGACGAGCGACTTGACGCCGAGGTGTCGGTCAAGCTCACCGCCCTGGGCCTGGACGTTCGCCCGGCGCTCGCTATCGAGGAGGCGGCCAGGGTCGCCGCGCGGGCGAAGGAGACCCACACCTTCGTTGCCATCGACATGGAGTCGCACGACTACGTCGACCGGACCCTTGCGAGCCTCGATACGCTGCGCCGGGCGTACGACAACCTCGGCGTGTGCGTGCAGGCGTACCTGTATCGCACGCCCGACGACCTCGAGCGGCTGATCGACTGGCAGGTGCGGGTGCGCCTCGTCAAGGGCGCCTACCGTGAGCCGTCCGAGGTGGCCTATCCGGACAAGGCCAGCGTCGACCGCGCCTTCGCGCGGCTGCTCGAGCGGCTGATGGAGGCGGGAGCCTACCCGATGATCGCGACCCACGACCCCAGGCTGCTCCGGTTGACCAAGAAGCTCGCCGGCAGGTACCAGCGGGACCGCGACACGTTCGAGTTCCAGATGCTCTACGGCGTGCGCCGAGACCTGCAGCAGAAGATCCTCGAAGAGGGTTACCGAGTGCGCGTCTACGTTCCGTACGGGGGCCAGTGGTACCCCTACTTCATGCGTCGGCTGGCCGAGCAGCCCGCCAACCTCTACTTCTTCCTGTCCCACCTCGCAAAGGCGTAGGGCCAGGATGTACCTGAGTGCAACCGGTACGCGAGGCGCGGTTGCGGCCGAGCCAGAATTATGGTACTGATGCTCGAATCGGCGACTACCGTCGAGCTGAACAGGCTCGTGTGGGGAGGAAACTGAGATGGCTGCGCGGACTACTCCGATCGCGGATCTGACCGGCTCGGGAGGCGAGGAACAGCAACACCCGCGCGCGCTGGAGCCGGGCGTGCTGATCGTGAACATGGTGCTCTCGATCATCGGGGCCATCATCGGCCTGCAGCTCATCACCACCCTCGGTATCACCGCCAACACGTCGATCATCGGCGTCCTGGTCGCGATCGCCGTCTCCCGCGTGCCGATTGGGGGTCTCGGCCTGTTCCGGTCGGTGCATCGGCAGAACCTGATCCAGTCGACCATCTCGAGCGCCACCTTCGGGGCCGCGAACTCGCTGCTGCTGCCGATTGGGATTCCCGTCCTGCTGGGGCGGCCCGATCTGCTGGCCCCGATGCTGATCGGTGCCACGATGGGCATGCTCATCGACCTGCTCATGCTCTACTGGCTCTTCGACTCGCGGGTGTTTC
>JACCZL010000336.1 GCA_013695975.1 Chloroflexota bacterium | reverse complement strand
GCGCAGGGGCGAGCTGCCGCACAGCCGATGTCGACTAGGACCTCGTAGGTGCACTGGCCGCCGAGGATCGAGAGGGCCTCGCCGGTCGAGACCGCGCACAACGTCTCGCCCGCAATCCACCGTGAATGGACATCAGTGGCCAGACGAGAGGCGAGCCCCTCGGCCTCAGCCTGTTCCACATCTCACCCATGGATGCGGAGATGGTACAACCTGCGTGCGCCGCGGGTCGGCGGCAGGCGGACAAGACGGGATTGAGCAGGCGGTGCCATGATCGAGACTGAACGGGGCGGGCCGCGGCGCGAGCGGCCGGTCCTCAGCCGAGACGGGCTGGCCGCTGGCCGAGTCCGTCGGGCGGCGCCGCTGCTCGTGAGCGCGGCCTGCCTGGGGCTGCTGGTGTGGGTGCTCCGGGACCGCCTGCCCGCCGTATGGCAGGCGATGGGGGCCACCGACCCGTCCATTGTTGCCCTCGCCCTGCTGGCCTTCCCACTGGCCTGGTACGCGCTGGCCCTCCGCATCGCGGTCGTGTTTCGCGCCTTTGGATTCGGCCAGTCGTCCTTCCGCTTCTTCCTCTACACCCTCGTCGGCAACTTCTTCGACCTTTTCCTCCCGACGAACATCGGCGGCGACGTGGTCAAGGCCGGTTACGCCGCCGGGGGCACCAACCGCGTCGCCGCGGCCTTCCTGGCGACGTTCCTCGACAGGGCCCTCGGCCTGCTTGGTACGGTCCTGGTGGGGAGCGTTGGCCTCTTCTTCTTCCCTGCCTTCGAGGCCGGTCCAGCCGCGCTCGTCCTCGGGGTCGGTGTGGTCACGGCCCTGGCAGCGCTGATGCTGGTGGGCGGAGCCGACCGCTGGACCGAGCCGCTGCTCAGCCGGCTCGAGCGAGCGCCTCTGGCCAAACGGCTGCGGGCGGCAGAAGTAGCCCGGGCGGTGCTCGACCTGTTCCGAACGCCTCGCATCGCGCTGCTGACGCTGCTGCTCAGCCTGGCTGCCCATGCCCTCTCCACACTCTCGCTCTGGCTCTCGGCGCGGGCGCTCGGCATCGAGACAGCCTATCCGACGCTGCTGCTGGTGGTGCCGGTGATCACCCTGGCGGCGCTGGTGCCGTCGATCAAGCTGGTCGGCGCCCGCGAGGCGGCGCTAGTCGTCGTGCTCCAGGCGATGATGCCGGAGGCCCAGGCCCTGGCGCTAACCATCGTCTCCACCGGCGTGCGCCTGGCCTGGAGCGGTGTCGGCGGCCTGGTCTTCCTGCTCCGCAAACCCCTCGGCCTCAGCCTCCCGAAGCGAGCGAACAGCTATCAGCCGATTGATGACGGCTAGCTGCTAACCCGTCACAGCTTGAGCGCCAGCTCCAGGGCCGGGAGCTTGAAGCGGCTGATGACCCGGCGGCGGAACTCGCGGTCGCTCAGGCGCCGACGCCGACGGAGTCGTCGGCGCTCCCGCAGCATCGCCGGAGCGCCGCGCAGGCCGGCCGCCAGGGCGCTCAGGAACACGGCGATCAGCTCATTCCAGGAATGGTCCCGCACGAAGCTGCCCGAGAGGCCACGGTTGGTGAAGGCGGCGAACGCCTGCAACAGGTAACGATAGGCCGTGAAGGCCGGCGAGACGAGCACCAGGCGGAGCGGGAAGAGCTTGAGCAAGTTCCAGAGGCGGTTTCGCTCGACCAGGAACGCCTTGAGCTTCGAGTGGTTGCCAAAGCTGAGCGACCGGACGTGGTAGACGATGGCGTCGGGGACGTAGATGCAGGAGTGGCCCAGCAGCCACCCCCGCATCGCCAGGTCGAGATCCTCGAGATAGGCGAAGTATCGCTCGTCGAACAGGCCGGTCTCCTCGAGCATGGTTCGGCGGTAGGCCGCCGCGGCGCCGTTGGGCCCGAGCACTTCCTCCTCGCGGTCGTACTGGCCGATGTCGGTCTCGAGACGACCGCGCGAGCGGCAGACGCCATCTGGGTAGAGCAAGAGCCCGGCCGAGTCGATGCGGGTCCGCTCGGTCGCGCTGTAGACGCGCGAGGCGAACATGCCGGCCTCGGGATGACGCCGAGCGGCCGACGCCAGTGCCGCCAGCCAGCCCGGATCGACCTCGGTGTCGTTGTTGAGGAGGGCGATCAGCGAGGCGCGCGCGCGGTGGATGCCTCGATTGTTCCCGCCGCAATAGCCCCAGTTGCGGTCGAGTAGGACGAGTGACACCCGGGTGGCCCAGTCAGCCTGGAGCCGCTCGCGGGAGCCGTCGGTCGAGGCATTGTCGACGACGAGCACTTCGAAGTCGCGGTGGGTCTGCACCTCCAGTGATTGGAGACAAGACTCGATGCAGCTCGCGCCGTTCCAGTTGAGGACGATCACCGAGATCTCGGGCGCCAAGGGCGGTTGACGAACCGCCCCTACGGATGCCGGCATTGTAGGGGCGGTTCGTGAACCGCCCTCACTGGTCGCGCCAGTATGCTGGCTGGCAGCGGTAGGTCGCTGGCTCCGGCTCATCGTCGGGATGGCGCCGGGTCCTTCCCCAGTCGGCGGGCAAGCATCCAGGCGGCGTCCGCGATGGCGGCGCGCAGCCAGTCTCGCGGCGTGATCCTGGAGACGAGCGGCCAGCTCCCGACGCGCTCGAGCGGGAGCAGGTCATAGATCTCGCGGCCGTAGGCGCCCAGGTCGATCGTCTCCTCGAGGGCGAAGCGCTCGGTGGAGAGGCGGCTGATGGCGCAGCGCCCGGGGGTGGCGGGGACGGTCGGGCCGGCGCTATGCCCGGTACTCCGAGAGATTCGCCGCCCCACGCTCGTCCCGACGAAGAGCTCCCGACCGACCACGCACAAGCCGCGAGTATAGCCGGCCAGGCCCCCGACGCGTTGGCCACCGACGACCTGGACCGCCCACCCCCGCGACTCGCAGCAGACGATCTGCTCGTCGACCAGCGTGAGTGAATGGGGATGTCGGAGGCCGGAGGCCAGCCGCTCTCCGCGGGTTGCGTCGACGACAAAGCCATCCTGGGCGGAGCTCCACGGGCCGCCGTTCCGCTGCCCGAAGCCGACCACTAGCAACGCATCCCCACGGCCGTGGACCGCGTTCAGGTGGTGCAGATCCGCGCGCGGCCCCGTCGGCGCCGGACGCCAGAAGACTGACTCCGAGATGACGGCGGCGTCTCGGAGTCGGAGCTGGACTACCTCGTCGGCGCCGGTCGAGACGGCGTAGAGCGTCTCGCCGGCCCACCACAACGAGTGGACGTCCGTCGCGAGCCGAAAGAGGTAGCGATTGACCAGCCGGAGGTTGGCACGGTCGAAGACGAGCAGCTCGCAGCGACCGGGCCGTCGGCCACGGAGGGTGACGTTGGTCGCCTGGGTGGCCGCGTAGACGTGCCGCTCGGATGCCGCGAGCCCGGTCAGGCCGGCGCCTCGGAGCAGCCCCGGCGGGAGCTGGACCAGCCGGAATTCGGACGTGGTGGGATCGAGCATGCCGAGGGCCGGCCGCCCCGGCCGGGTGATGTTGCAGAAGCTCACCAGGATGTGCATCAGTCGCGCACCATTCGCCGCCCTGGCTGGCCCCCGCGGCGGTCGGGGCGCGCCCGGCTCCAGAACCAAGCCTGTATCATAGCGGCCGCGGGCCTGGGCAGACGCGAGGGACGAGGCAGTCCCCTCGCAACGGCCGACCGGCTGGGCGGCCCAGGTGGCCGGTGAGGGGCGGCTTGGCATGAGCCTAGTCGAGCCCGCCACTGGAGGCGAGCCGTTCCGGCCGCGGTTGGACTATCGGGTGGGCGCGGGCTCAGGCGAATGCGGTGGCATCTACCAGGTCGCCAGGTGCCGCGGCCTCGCCTGGCGTCGCCGCGCCTCGTACCACTCGATCGTCCGGCGCAGGCCGGTCTCGAAATCGGTGGTCGCGCGGAAGCCGAAGGCGCGCTCGGCCCGGCCGGTCTCCACCGAGCGCCTCGGCTGCCCGTTGGGCTGGCTCGTGTCCCAGACGATCCTGCCGCGGAACTGGCACAGCGCCGCGATGCGCTCGACGAGCTCTCGGATGCTGATCTCCCAGCCGGCCCCGATGTTGACCGGGTCCGGCTCGTCGTAGCGCTCGGTCGCCAGCACGATCGCCTCGGCGGCGTCGTCGACGTAAAGGAACTCGCGCGTCGGCGAGCCGTCGCCCCAGGCCACAACCTCGGCGAGGCCGAGGTCGCGGGCGTCCAGACACTTCTTGATCAGGGCCGGAATCACGTGCGAGCGGTCTTCGGCGAAGTTGTCGCCGGGCCCGTACAGATTCACGGGCAGGAGATGGATCGCGTTGAACCCGTACTGCTGGTGGTAGGCCTGGCCCTGGACCAGCAGCATCTTCTTTGCCAGGCCGTATGGGGCGTTCGTCTCCTCCGGGTAGCCGTTCCAGAGGTCGTCCTCGCGGAAGGGGACCGGCGTACACTTGGGATACGCGCAGATCGTCCCGAGCCCGACGAACTTCTTGACGCCGAAGCGGCGCGCCTGCTCCATGAGCTGGACGCCCATCAGCAGGTTCTCGTAGAAGAAGCGGCCCGGGCTGGCCCGGTTCGCGCCAATACCACCTACAACGGCGGCCAGGTGAATGACGATGCTCGGTCTGGCCTCGTCGAGCAGGCGAACGATGTCGGCTTCCTCGGTCAGCTCATAGTCGGCGTGGTGGGCGACGAAGACCTCCAGCCAGCCGTGCGCCCGTAGGCGACGCAGGACGGCGCTGCCAAGGAAGCCGGCCCCCCCGGTCACTACGACGCGCTCGTTCGCTGGATCGATGATCCCCATGCCTGCACCGCCACTCCTTCCTCACGCTCGCGCCCGGATCTCCGCGCCAGGGCCGGCGCGATTATACGTCCAACTCCAACGTGGGCCGACAATGTTGGACCCTGGCCCCGAGTACAATCCCAGCATGGCCGAATCCCCCGTCATCGTCGTCGATCGGCTCTCCAAAGTCTATCGCGTCCAGAAGAAAGAGCCGGGGCTGGTGGCGTCGATCCGTGGGTTGGTCCGCCGGGCCTACGTCGACGTGCGGGCGGTCGACGACGTCAGCTTCACGATCGAGCGGGGCGAGCTGATCGGGTTCCTCGGGCCAAACGGGGCCGGCAAGACGACGGCGCTCAAGGTCCTGGCGGGCCTGCTCCACCCGACATCGGGGCAGGCGCGGGTGCTCGGCCACGAGCCGTTCAAGCGCGAGCGGGTGTTCCAGCGCCGCTTCTCGCTCGTCCTGGGGCAGAAGAATCAGCTCTGGTGGGACCTCCCAGCGATCGAGTCGTTTCTGCTGAACAAGGAGATCTACGGCGTCCCTGAGCGAGAGTTCCGCGCGACGCTGGACGAGCTGGTCGACCTGCTGGAGCTGGCGCCTCTGCTCGGGGTCCAGGTCCGCAAGCTCTCGCTCGGCGAGCGGATGAAGTGCGAGCTGGCCGGCGCGCTCCTCCACCGCCCGGAGGTGCTCTTCCTGGATGAGCCGACGATCGGGCTCGACGTGGTGATGCAGCAGAAGATCCGCGAGTTCATCCTCGCCTACAACCGCTGCTACGCGGCGACGATCCTGCTGACGAGCCATTACATGGACGACGTCAAGGCCCTGTGTGACCGGGTCATCGTGATCAACCAGGGGCGCCTGATCTACGACGGCGGGCTGGCCGACCTCGTCCAACAGTACGCCGACGACAAGCTGCTCCAGTTCGAGCTGGAGCGTCCGGTCCCCCGCGAAGCGCTCGCCGAACTGGGCGAGTTGACGCTGTGGGAGGGCCAGAAGGGTGCCCTGCGCGTCCCGCGGGCCGAGATCTCGGCCCGCGCTGCCCGCCTCCTGGCCGAGTTTCCCGTGCGCGACCTGGCGATCCAGGAGCCGGACGTTGAGGAAGTCATTCGCGAGCTGTTCGGCAGCAGCGAGGTAGGGGCGCACGGCTGAATGCTCTACCTGGCGCTCTGGCGGATCGGGCTGCAGGAGGCGCTCCAGTACCGCGCCGAGTCGGTCATATGGTTCCTGTTCGACGTCCTACCGCCGATTATGATGGTGTTCCTCTGGCTGACCGCCTACGAGGGCCAGGCCAGCGTCGCTGGCTACAGCCTCCAGGCCATGCTCCAGTACACCGTCGGCGTGATGGTCCTTCGCAACGTGGTCACCGCCCACGTCGAGTGGGACGTCTCCTACCAGATCCGTCAGGGGACGCTGTCGATGCACCTGGTGCGCCCGATGAACACCTGGGCGCTCTGGTTTATGACCGGCCTGGCCGCGCGGACGGTCCGCGCGCTTATGCTGCTGCCGGTGCTGCTCGCCTGCCTGGTGTGGCTCGGATCGTACCTGGAGACGCCCGAATGGGGGACGGGCATCGGGGCCCTGGCCGCCAGCCTCGTCCTGGCGTACATGATCTCCTTTTTCACCAAGCTCGGCATCGGTTTCCTGGCGTTCTGGCTGACGGACATCACCGGTACCCTGACGCTCGTCGAGGTAGTGGCGTGGGTTTTCGGCGGGATGCTTTTGCCGCTCGAGCTGCTACCAGACGTGCTGCGGCCGATCGCGGCCCTGCTGCCGTTCCAGTACATCTACCACGTCCCGATGTCGCTGCTGCTGGGGCGGCTCGACCCCGCCGAGGTCCAGACGACGCTGGGGGTCCAGGCGGCCTGGGCCGGGGGGCTCGTCCTCCTGGCCGGGGCGATCTGGCAGCGCGGGCTACGGCGCTACGAGGCGGTCGGCGGATGAGGCGTTACGCGCGGGTCTACGCGGCCTGCGTCCGCAACTGCCTGGTCCGCGAACTGGAGTTTCGCGCCAACTTCGCCTTGAGCACGACCGCCAATCTCGGCTGGGCGATCCTCTCGATGCTCCTGGCCGGGATGATCTTCGGCAACGTCCGCCAGGTCGCCGGCTGGGACCTGGATCGGATGTTTCTCGTGATCGGGACCTACGTGATGGTCGAGCACGTCACGTCGGTCCTGTTCCAGCCGAATATGGCCAAGCTGTCCGAGCTGGTCAATCGCGGCGAGCTGGACTTCGTGCTGATGAAGCCGATCTCCAGCCAGTTCCTGGTGTCCGCCCGCTACGTCGACTTCAAGGACCTGCCGGGCGTCTTCGTCGGCCTGGCCTACGTTCTGGTCGGCGTCCAGCGGCTCGAGCTGCGGCCCGGCCCGATCGAGGTGGGCCTGTACCTGCTGCTGGTCGTCTGCGCGACCCTGGCCGTGTACGCCCTCTGGTTCATCACCGTGACGTTCTCGCTCTGGACCGGGCGGGTCAACAACATCGCCTACCTGATCGTCCCGGTCACGGACCTGGCCCGCGTGCCGACCGACGTCTTCCGTGGTCTGGCGCGCCCGCTCCTGACATTCGCGATCCCGGTCGCCCTGATCGCCACCCTGCCGGCCAAGGCGCTGCTCGGGGTACTCGAGCCAGGCATGGCCTCCTACCAGGTCGGGCTGACCGCGGCGCTCCTCTGGACCTCGCACCGCTTCTGGCGCTACTCGCTCACGCGGTATTCGAGCGCGAGTAGTTGAGGTCACGGCCATGCAGGGTGATGCGCGCACGTCTGTAGGGGCGCACGGCGTGCGATGGGTCACAAGTTAGGCTCCGCAGGGGGTGTGTCAAAGGGGGGACGTTGTCGTTCACGGCACTTGCGGCGGCGTTTGACGATGCCGAGGTCGGGTTGAGCCGCCAGGTAGGCGACCGGGTCGGTGGCCTGGCCACGGGCGTGGGCGCCCGCGAAGAAGTACAGGCCGCGGTAGACCAGCTCGATCGAGATGCGATCGAGGGGCTGGTCGAGCTCCTCGGCGACCGCATCGGACAGGTCGACCAGGAGCGCGTACAGCAGCCAGGTCGCCCAGAGCTGGAGCTGGATGCCGTTGGCGGCCCCCGTCCAGAGGTAGGCCAGCCCAAGCAGGCGCTTGACCAGCAGGAAGGCCTCCTCGACCCGCCAGCGGCGCCCGTACAGGTCGACGACGTCGGCCGGCGGCAGGACGGCCGGATCCAGCACGTTGGTCAGGTAGCCGCGCCAGGCCCCGCCGACCAGCACCTCGACCAGGCGGACCGGGTGCGCGCAGCGGTTGGCGCGGTACTGGCCCAGCCGGATGACGCGGTCGCGGACGGTCGGCGTCTCGGCCAGGACCTGCCCGACCTCGAACGCCATCTTGGCGCGGGCGCGGGTCAAGAACCAGGCGCCGTGCGCGGTCAGCCAGTCGAACCAGGGGAACGCGTAGAAGCCGGCGTCGAGCACCAGCAGCACCCCGGGCGGCAGCACGGCGCGCAGCTGCTCCAGGAACCGCTTCTCGTTGGCGGCGGCGTCCTCGTCCCACCACAAGTGGACCGGCAGCTTGCTGGGCAGGTCCAGCACCGCCAGCAGCGTGCCGCCGAAGACGGTCTCGACCCGCTCGCGCAGTGCGCCGACCTTGCGGAACAGGGCCTCCAGCGTGGTGGCGTCGACCACCCAGACCGCCGAGAAGTGCCCCAGCGCGCGGGCGACGGCCGGCGGGTGGGGGCGGCGCCGCGCCGCCGCGCGGGCCAGCAACGTCGGCAGCAGGCCCTGCACCAGGGTCGCGAACAGCTCGGCCGGCAGGGTCCGCAGCCGCAGGCTGAGTGCCTGCTGGCTGACCCGCCGCGGCGGCGCCCAGAGCAGGGGCTCGCGCGCGAGCATCTGGGCGGCGGTGCTCACGGACGGGATCTGGCGCCAGATCATCGCCAGCACCAGGGCCACCATGACCGGCAGGGTCAGCACCCGCCAGCGCAAGCCCAGGCGGCGGTAGTGCTCGGCCAGCGCGTAGGTGGCCGGCTGCACCAGCTCCGCCAGCCGCGCCTCCATCGCGGCGGTGGTGGGGGCCGGCGCGGTGCGCGGGCGGGCGTGATCGCGATTGAGGTGGACGGGGCGGTGTCGGACGCGGGATGCTCGTGCCATGCTTAGTCATGGCCGATCGACGCCCCCTTTGACAAAATCACCCGCGCGCTTAACTTGTGACCCATC
>JACCZL010000291.1 GCA_013695975.1 Chloroflexota bacterium | reverse complement strand
TCGATCCGACCAACCCGCGGGTCCTCTACGCCGCTTTCTGGGAGGTCCAGCGGACGCCCTGGAGCCTCTCGAGTGGCGGGCCGGACAGCAGCCTGTACCGCTCGACCGACGGCGGCGACACCTGGACCGAGCTGACCGACAAGCCGGGCCTGCCGAGCGGCCTCAAGGGCCGAATCGGCGTCGCGGCCGGGGCGCGGGCCGGGCGGGTCTGGGCGATCGTCGAGGCCGAGGATGGGGCGCTCTTCTGCTCGGACGACGGCGGCGACACCTGGGAGCGACTGAGCGAGGACCGCAACCTCCGCCTTCGCCCCTGGTACTACTGCCACGTCGTCGCCGACCCCAGCGACCCTGAGACGGTCTACGTCCTCAACGTCCAGGCCTGGAAGTCGACCGATGGCGGGCGCACCTTTACCGAGCTGACGACCCCCCACGGCGACAACCACGACCTCTGGATCGATCCGCGCCGCCCCGAGCGGATGGTCGAGGGCAACGACGGCGGGGCCTGCGTGTCGTTCAACGGCGGCGCGTCCTGGTCGACCATCTACAACCAGCCGACGGCGCAGTTCTATCACGTCACCACCGACACCCAGTTTCCCTATCGAGTCTACGGGACCCAGCAGGACAACAGCGCCATCAGCGTCCCGAGCCGCTCCTTTAAGGGCGCCATCCTCTGGGGCGACTGCTACTCGGTGGGCAGCTCGGAGAGCGGCCACATCCAGGTCCGGCCCGACAACGCGAATATCGTCTACTCCGGCGCCATCGGTAGCGCCCCGGGCGGCGGCGGAATCCTGCTGCGCTACGACCACCAGACCGGGCAGGTCCGGATCATCACCGTCTGGCCGGAGCTGTACGGCGGCTGGGGCCCGAAAGATCTGAAGTACCGCTTTCAGTGGACCTACCCGATCCTCCTCTCGCCCCACGACCCGAACGTCCTCTACTGCACCGGCAACCTGGTCTTCCGCTCGACCGACGAGGGGACGAGCTGGCAGGCGATCAGCCCGGACCTGACCCGCAACGACACGAGCAAGCTGGAGCCGTCGGGCGGACCGATCACCCGCGACACGACCGGCGCCGAGCACTACGGGACGATCTTCGCCTTCGCCGAGTCGCGCCACGAGCGGGGAGTCTTCTGGGCCGGCTCCGACGACGGGCTGATCCACCTCTCGCGGGACGACGGCCAGAGCTGGAATGACATCACGCCGCCAGACCTGCCCGAGTGGGCCCTGATCAGCACGATCGAGCTCTCGCCGCACGACCCGGCCACGGCCTACGTGGCCGCGACGCGCTACAAGCTCGACGACACCCGCCCCTACCTTTACAAGACCGACGACTACGGGGCGACCTGGACCCAGATCATCCGGGGCATCCCCGGCGACGACTTCACCCGCGTGATCCGCGAGGATCCGGCCTGCCGTGGCCTCCTCTACGCCGGTACCGAGACCGGAGTCTACGTCTCGCGCGACGACGGCGCGTCCTGGCAGTCGCTGCAACGGAACCTGCCGCCCGTCCCAATCTACGACCTGATGGTCAAGGACGACGACCTGGTGGCCGCCACCCACGGCCGCTCGTTCTGGATTCTCGACGACCTGACGCCGCTTCACCAGCTCGGCGACGAAGCGGCTCGGGCACCGGTCCACCTGTTCGCCCCGCGTCCGGCCTACCGGATTCCGGCCCCGATCGGCTCGGATCGCCCGCGCGGGCCCGGCAAGAACTACATGCTTGGCCTGGGTTACTCGGCGACCTTCTACCAGGAGCGCCTGCCCGATGGGCGGATGGTCCGCACCTTCCTCGACGCCGGCGCGAACCCGCCGGACGGCGTCGTGGTGACCTACACTCTCGAGCGAGAGCCGGCCGACGGGCTGACCCTCCGCTTCCTCGATGCCGACGGGCAGGAGATCCGCTCCTTCTCGAGCGTCGGGCCGGAGGAGACGGGGGAGTCGGAGGCGACGCCCGAGCCGCTGGCCCCGAGCGCGGCCGGCATGAACCGCTTCCACTGGAACATGCGCTATCCCGACGCCCGCTCCGTCCCCGGCGACGTCGCAACCGAACGCAGCCTGGCCGGCCCGAAGGCCCCGCCCGGGAGCTACCGCGTCGAGCTCCACGTCGACGGCGAGACCCTGGCAGCGCCCTTCGAGATCCGCACCGATCCCCGCGTCACCGCCACCCGAGAGGACCTGGACGAGCAGTTCGCTCTGCTCATCCGGATCCGCGACAAGCTCTCAGAGACCCACGACGCCATCAACCAGATGCGCGACGTCCGCGAGCAGCTCGACGGGTGGGCGAAGCGCGCGGCTGACCAGGCCGGCGCCGGGACGGTGCCCGCGGAGGCCGCAAGCCTCGTCGAGCAGATCCGGGCCGTCGAGCAGGAGCTGATCGAGGAGCGAGTCCAGGCCTCGCTCGACATGGTCCACTACCCGACCCGTCTCAACGCCAGGCTGGCGGCCCTCAGCAGCGTGGTCGCCAGCGCCGATTGGGTCCCGACCCGCCAGTCCTACGAGGTCTTCGACGATCTCTCGACTCGGATCGACCGCCAGCTCGATCGCTGGCGTGAGCTCCTCGACCGCGACGTCGCCCGCTTCAACACCCTCGTCCGCGACGCCAGCATCCCGGCCGTCGTGGCGAAAGAAGGGGACCGATGAAGATCAGCGACGTCCAGGCCATCCCGCTGGCGATCCCTCCCAAGCCGATGACGCCCCCTTCGCCGTGGCAATCGCGTGTGAGCAAGCAGATCGTGGTGCGGATCCTGACCGACGAGGGGCTCAGCGGGGTCGGCGAGGCGTTCGCCCTGGGGGCGCCGCTGGCCGTCTGCAACGTGATCGTCGAGGGGCTGGCGCCGCTGCTGCGCGGTCAAGATCCAACCCGCATCGAGTATCTCGTCGACCTGCTGCACCGCTCGACGATGATCTACGGTCGACGTGGAATCGGGATGTTCGCGATCAGCGGGGTCGAGATCGCCCTCTGGGACCTGCTCGGCAAGGCCCGCAACGCCCCGCTCTACGAGCTCCTCGGTGGGATCGTCAGCCCCCGCCTCCCCGTCTACGCCAGCCTGCTGCGCTACGACAGCCCCGAGGATGTCGCCAGCGCCGCCCGCGACTACGCTGACCGCGGCTTCCGATCGATCAAGCTCCACCAGGTCGATGTCGCGTCGGTCCGCGCGGCGCGCGAGGCGGTCGGGCCGGACGTCGAGCTGATGCTCGACACCAACTGCCCCTGGACGCCGGCTGAGGCGATCACGATGGCCCGAGCGCTCGAGCCGTACCGCCTCTTCTGGCTGGAGGAGCCGGTCTGGCCGCCGGAGGACTACGAGGGGCTGGCCGAGGTACGGCGGGCGAGCACGGTCCGGATCGCGGCCGGCGAGAACGAGTCGACCCTCTTCGGCTTCCGCGACTTGATCGCGCGGCGGGCGGTCGACGTCGTCCAGCCGAGCGTCACCAAGGTCGGCGGCATCAGCGAGTTTCGGAAGGTCGCGACGCTCGCCACCGCGGCCAACGTCGAGCTAGCCCCCCACTCGCCTTACTTCGGCCCCGGCCTGGCCGCCACCCTCCACCTGATGGCGTCCCTCGGCGGCTCGCTGCCGGTCGAGATGTTCGCCTGCGAGCTCGAGGCACCGCTGCTGACCCCGCCGATCGTCGCGCGGGACGGCTGGTTCGACGTCCCGACCGGCCCGGGCCTCGGGGTCGAGGTGGACGAGGCCGTGATCCGGCGCTACCCGTACCCCGCGGAGGGGGAGCGGCCGTTTGTGCTCACCTGACCGCGGCGTCCGCGCTTGACGC
>JACCZL010000592.1 GCA_013695975.1 Chloroflexota bacterium | reverse complement strand
CCATGCCAGACGGCCCATCGGCCGGGCCGTGACGAAAGAACCACTTGGTGGCCCGGTAGCCCTGCTCGACGAATTCGCGCGCCCGCGCCGCGGCCCGCCCGGGCTCGATCGAGTAGCCCAAGGCGCTCGCATAGGCTGGGATCTCGGTGCGGATCGGCCCACCGAGCAGGCGGTAGACCGGCGCGTTGGCCCAGCGGCCCTTCAGGTCCCAGAGTGCGCAGTCGATCGCGCTGATCGCCATCATCGTCGTGCCCTTCCGCCCGTGGACCGAAAAGCGGTAGAGCTTGTCCCAGATCAGCTCATGCGCCAGCGGGTCGGCCCCAACGACCAACGGCCGAAGCTGGGTGTCGATGACGAACGCCTGGTCGAGCCGGATCGGTCCAGCCACCCCGCTGACTCCCTCGTCGGTCTCGATCCGGACGAAGACCTGCTCTAGCCGATAGCGCCCCTCGCCCAGCTTCTCGAGGAACGCCGGCCCCTCCACCCGATGCTCCGGATAGACGTCGATCGGCCGGATCAGCCGCTCCTCCCAGAACTCGCCTCCAGACTCCATCGTGCCGCTGACCTGCAGCAGCCGAAGCTCCGTGACCTTCACGCGGCAAACCTCCTGGCGTTGCTCCTCTCGGATCACGGTACTCCGATCCGCGGGCGGCGCGCCAAACCGGCTATCCTGTCCGCGGGGGTGCTCCGATAACCAACCGATTCGACCACCTGGTGATCGCCGTCCGCGATCTGGCCGCGGCCTCGAAGGCGTACGCCGACGGGCTGGGCTTCGACGTCCGGCCGGGCGGACGCCACACCGGGCGGGGCACCGAGAACACGCTCATCCGCTTCGGCCTGGATTATCTGGAGCTGATCGCGATCTACGATGAGGGCGAGGCCACGCGGGCCGGCCGCGACAGTCTGGCCCAGCTCCTCCGCCGTCACGCCGGTGGCCTCGCCGCCTTCGCCCTGGCCACCATCGACATCGACGCCGACGCCGACCGTCTGCGCGCAGCCGGCCTGGAGGCCACCGGGCCGTTCGCCATGCAGCGCCAGCGGCCGGACGGGACCAGCCTGTCCTGGCGCCTGCTCGTGCCTGGCGGCGACCAGTATCGCAAGCCCTGGCCGTTCCTGATCCAGTGGGACCAACCAGACGAGGAGCGCCTGGTCCGCGAGGCGCCAGGCGCGCATCCCAACGGCGCTCGGACGGTCGCCGAGATCGCTGTCGTCGTGGCCGACCTCGAGGGCGCCGCCGATCTCTACGAGCGCCAGCTCGGCCTGCCGCTCGTCGATCGCGACCCCGAGCCGGAGCTGGCCGCCGCCGGCGCCCGCTTTACCGCCGGCCGCTGCCGGGTTCGCCTGCTCACGCCGGCCGGACCCGGTCTGGTCGAAGACGCGCTCGCCGCGCTGGGTGAGGGGCCGTTCCAGGCCGTCGTCGCCGTCGAGCAGCTCGAAGAAGCGCGGCGCGAGCTGACCAGGCGCGGGACATCCGTCGGGCCAGCCCCGGGCGTCCCCGGCGGCCTCCTGATCGACTCCGGTCCGGCCCTCGGCGCCCGCCTGACCCTGGCCCCCTCTACCTGACCGTGATCTCGGCGCGCATCTGGGGGTGGGGCTCGCAGATGTAGAAGAAGGTCCCGCGGTCCGCGAACGTCTGGCGGTACTCCTCGTCCAGACTGAGCCGCGGCGAGGTCCAGAGCGGCTGGCCGTTGCCATCCGTCGCCTCCGACGTCACGGTGTGGACGTCGTCGTCCAGGTTCGACCAGCGGATCGTGTCGCCGACCGAGATGACGATCGGGTCCGGCAGGTAAACGTAATTGGCGATCGTCGCCTCGACCGTTGTCGGGCCCCCGGGCGTCGCGGTGGGCGTCGCGCCGGTCGTCGCTGTCGGAGTGGCCGTGGCCGTGGCCGTCACGGTCGGAGTCGCGGTGGCCTGGGCCGGCCCGCCGACCACCGTGAAGCTCCGCGAGTCCGCGATTGGCGGCTTCCAGGCGACGTGGTTGGCGTAGCCGGTGATCGCGTCGAGGCGATGGCGGCCGGGGGCGACGTTCTGGAAGGTCACCCTACGGTTGGCGGTGTGGACGATCCCGGGGTCGCCGACGAGGAAGGGCTGGGCTCCCTTGAGGTACGGCGAGGCGTCACGGTCGAGCAGGATGTGGATGTGGCGGTCCTCGCGGCGCGTTGCCTGCGAGGCCGGGATCACGTCGAAGCCGTCGACCTCCCAGACGACCTCGACGGTCGGCCCGGTCACGACCTCGCCGGAGCGCGGCGACACGATCCGCAGCCGCGGCTTCTCCGGCTGGGGCGTTCGAGTCGGGTCGGGCTCGCGCGTCGGCCGAGGCTCCCTGGTCGGCCTCTGGCCGGCCTGGCCCCCCCGGGGGCCCCGATCATCTCTAACCGACGAACTGGGGACCGGCGTCGACTTCGACCGGCTGGCCTCGGCCGCCAGCGCCACGATCGGCGCGTCGGACTCGGCCGCCGGCACCAGGCTCAGCCCCGCCATCAGCCCCGCCAGCGCCAGCAGCGTCGGCAGGGCGCGGGCGGCCAGCCGACGGAGGGGGTTGCGCTTGCTCGGGGTTGCTCGATCGTGCATCAATCACTCCAACGGCAACGCGGCCGCCGCGAGAACGGGCCGCTCAACGCGGGGTCCGCGTGGGCCGGGGCACCCTGGTCGGTTCCGGTGTCTTGGTCGGCTTGGCGCCGACTGGCGTGGAGGTCGGGGTCCTGGTCATCGTCGGCGTCGCGGTCGCCCCCACCAGCGTGGGCGTAGCGGTCGCCGTCGGCGTGGCCGTCGCGAGGCCGGTGGTCGGCGTGGGGGTGTGCGTGATCGACGGCGTCGGCGTGGCCGTCGGCGTGGTCGAGCCGGTCTGGAACAGACCGAGTGTCGGGAAGGTCCCGCCGAGGATCGGGCCGGGCGCAACGTTGAGCCAATCCTGGAGGACGCTGGCGTAAACGGAACGGAAGTCGATCTGCATCTTGAGGTCGCCGTCGTCCAGGTCAGTCAGACTCGGGTAGGCGCCGTGGAGCCCCGGCTTGAGCGAGCCGCCCAGCAGGAGCATCGGCGCCGCGATGCCGTGATCGGAGCCGGCGCTGCCGTTGCCGGCCAGCCGCCGCCCGAACTCGCTGAAGGTCATCACGGTGACGTCATCTTCTCGGCCCTTCGCCTCCATGTCCTGGAAGAAGGCGTCGATCGCCTGATCGAACGTCGACAGCAGGCTGGCGTGGTTGGCGAGCTGATTGGCGCGGGTGTCGAAGCCGCCGATCGAGACGTAGAAGACGCTGGTGCCGACGTCGGCGGCGACGAGCTGCGCCACGAGCTTCATGCTGTTGCCGAAGCCATTGGTCGGGTAGGCCCCGACCGGGATGTAGCTACTGGCCGCCGCCTGGAGGATGTCGGCGTCGGTCAGGGCAGTCAGGATCGACTGGCGGAGGAACTCTCCCTCGGGGTGCCCGTCAGACTGGGCCAGGGCGTTGCGGAGGGTCTGGATCTCGATCACGCGCTGGTTGCTGCCGCCGACGCCCGCATAGCGGAAGCTGCCGATGCTGGCGACGGCCGGGACCAGCGCCATCTCCGTCCAGAAGGTCCCGGGCACCGAGCTCATCCCGACCGCGAGCGCCTCCAGATGGTCGGAGCGCTGACAGCTACAGGTCTGGAGGTAGCGCCCCATCCACCCTTTCGGCTCGAGGCGGTCGGGCACGGCCGACTCCCAGATGTCGGTCCCGCGGAAGTGCGAACGGTTGGGATTCGGGTAGCTGACGCCCTGGACGATCGCCACCTGGTCGCGGTCCCAGCGCTGCTTGAGCCGGGTCAGGCTCGGGTGCAGTCCGACGTAGTCGGTCAGCGGGATCACCTTCGGATCGGTCGTCGTCGCCGTCGGCCGCGGGATCTGGAGCGCGGGCCGAACGTTCGGCGAATAGTAGGTCGGATCGCCGTAGGGGATCAGCGTGTTGACGCCGTCGTTGCCACCGGCATACTGGACGATGACGAGGACCCGCCGTCCGGCCGCGCTGGCGGTCGCCGCGAAGGGGCTGCCCGCCTCGACGAGCCGAGCCGTCTCAGCGACGAACGAGGGCACGGCCCACCCAGCCGCGACCATGGTGGCGCCCTGCTGCAGGAACTTTCGTCGATTCACGATGACACCCTTTCGAGGTAGACGGCATACGGGGGGGAAGTCTTCCCCGTCTACGATCTACCGTTTAGTTGAGCTGGTAGGCCGGCTGGGCCAGGACCAGGTTGAAGAGTCCGCGAGTTTTTTCGTCGGTGGTCGCCGTGTTGGCGTAGGTCACCAGCGCGCTCCGCGTTGTCGACGGAAGGTCCCCATCCACCAGCAGCCCGATCACCTTGTCGACCTTCGCGGTACCGGTCGTCAGACCCTGCAGGAGCGTCGCGACCGGCTGGCCGCCGGCCTCAGTTAGCTCCGGCTTGCCGAGGCTGTTGACGATCCTGGCGTTCATGTTGTCGCGGCTGAGGACCGTGCTGACATTGACCCAGCCCCGGCCCGACTGCCAGCCGCCAACGTCAGGCGGGCGGAACAGTCGCTGCCCCTGAGCGTCGAGCGCGCTCATCACGCCGCTGCTCGGCACGCGCTCAGCCCCGAGCATCCGCAGCGCGGCCGTGGCCTCCTCGACCGGCGACTTGATCAGCGCGCGATAGGCCGTCGTCGAGGAGAACTCCCTCGATTTCAGGATCGCCTCGACCAGCGCCCGGATCGAGTGACCCGCATTGAGAAAGGTCTTGGCCAAGTCGCCGACGACCGAGGAGTCGGGCGTGACCGGATAGGCGAAGAAGCTGAAAAGCTTGGCCGCCAGGTAGTAGGCGCAGACGTTGCGGCCGTTCCTCACGTGCTGCAGCAGGATGGCGTTAACCTGGTCGCCCGACTCGCAGGTCTTGCCGAGGACGGTCTTGGTGCTGCTGTCGTGCTGGGCCGTGTTGAAGAAGAAGTTGCCGTCGGCCCCGATCGTATAGCCGGTAAAGGCCCTGGTCGCCTGCTTGATGTCCGCCTCGCTGTAGTTCGGCGCGGCCGGCGTCCCGATGCCGAGGGCAAACAGCTCCATCAGCTCGCGGGCCCAATTCTCGTTGGGGCTGTTTTTGCGATTGGAGTTCAGGTCCAGCCAGAGGATCATCGCCGGGTCGCGCGAGATCCCGTCCAGGACCTGCCCAAAGGCGGCCAGGGCGTTCGTGCGGAAGAACTGGTTCTGCCGCAGCATCTCTGGCACCTCGATCCCGTCCTTCTCGATCGAGCTGGCAAAGTGGTCATGCTAGAAAAAGACCATCTTCTCGAGCAGCGGTCGTCTGGTGCGGACCATCCGCTCCAGCCACCACTGGACCAGCTCGGTCTCCACGACCGGAGTGATCCGATCGGGAACCTCGGCCTGAGCTGCGTAGTCCAGGAGGTTGTCGACAGCCCGCTCGAAGGCCTGGTCCTCGCGCCGCTCGAGCGCCATCGCCGCGTCGATCTCGGCCGTCGTCGCCCCAAAACCGGCTCGCCGATACAGGTGGGTAAATCGCTTCCGTCCCTTGAGATCAGCGACGCCTATCACTCCCAGTAGGCAGTAGGCAGTAGTAAAGCGCGATTCTCGTTTTCCGTCTACTGCCTACTGCCTACCCGTCTAATAGCCGCCCCCGGCGGCCTCAGGCTCCATGCGAATCACGACGCGGTCGCCCGTGCCGGGCCGAACCGAGACGTCGCGCAGCTCGGCCGGACGAAAGCCCGTGCGCTCGACCAGCACGTCGTACAATCCGGCCTCCAGCGCCGCGAGCCGAAAGGCTCCAGCCCCGTCCGTCGCGAGGGTCACGTCACCGTCGGGCAACGCTGGCGAGACGATCGTCACCCTTGCGTCGGATAGCGGCGCTCCGTCGCTGTCGACGACTCGCCCTCCGAGCGTGACCTCGCCCTCCGCGCTCACGCGCGGTACCGGCACCGCCAGCACCACCGCGGCCGCCAGCCCCAACCCGATCACCTGTCGCCGTCGAGCACTTGCCATCGAATGTCTCCAACCTTTGCGTCCACGCATCTGGTCGCATTCTTGGTAACGCGACGCCCGACCATCAAGTGATGCCAATTTGTAAAAAGCGTGTTGACATTTCGCGCCCGTCGGAATCCGCTGATCACTCGCCCCCGGGGACATCGAGATGAAGTTGGGACGCTCCAAGAGGCGCCAAGTCTTGCCATGGGGGCAAGCGTCCGGTACGGTGGGAGGGATGCTGACTTTCGGAGAGGTCGTCGGATGCTCGTCGCCAGGCTTCTGCTGATCGCGGCTCTGATCGCGGGGGCCAACGCGCTGGCCCTCTCCGGTGGCGCGGCCCAGGTCGGCCGAGTTGGCGGCGAGTCCTACGGGCTGGCCATCGGCGTTCCATCGCGGCCGGTCGACGGCGCGCCCTACGTCCAGCTCCCGCCGGAGGGTGGGTCAGTGGTCGACTTCTCGGCAGGGACCGGGGTCGGGATCGGCGGCGACATCGGCAGCGTCGACAGCATCAGGGTCACGACCGGCGGCGGCCTCACCGGCGATGGGGCGACCGTGCGGAGCACGGCCGAGATCGGCCTGATCGAGCTGTTCGCGGGGCTGGTCCGCGCGACCAACGTCGAGGTGGTAGCCAGCTCGACCCTCCAGGGCGGGCGGGCCTTTTCGAGCGGCTCGACCAACTTCAGCAGCCTGACCGTGGCCGGCCTCGACTATACCGATCCGGCCCCGAACACGCGCGTCGAGCTGCCCGGCGTCGGCTACGTCGTCCTCAACGAGCAGCTCGTCGGCGGCGACGGGCAGTTCACCGCCTCGATCATCGTGCGCGCGCTCCGCCTCCAGGTCACCGAGACGATCGTCCTCGACGTCCCCCAGGGCACCGAATTCGTCGTCGCCAACGCTTCGAGCGGCGTCCCCCAAATCAGCGCCAGCACGGTCGTCGCGGTCGGGCCGACCCCCTACGTCCCGTCGGACCGCTTCAGCGCGATTAGCACCCGCGAGCCCGTCGACATCTCGATCCCAGACATTGGCGACGAGCTGAGCGACAACGGCCTCTTCGACAACGACGATCTCGAGGACAACGACAACGGGGACACGGCGACCACCGCCGCTGGCGGGGCCGCTGGGGCCGGTGGGGCCGGGCGCGCGACCGGCGGCAGCTCGTCGGTCGTCGTGACCGTGGTCGTGGTTGTCACGACCCCCACCCCCACCCGCACGCCGACCCCCACGTCCACGCGGACCCGATCATGACCACATCCGCCGCGGGAGCCTGATCGCCGGCCGAGCGGATCGGCGAGACGGGGCGACTCGAACGATGGCCCACCCCGGGCAAGTCCGCGACCGCGAGGCGGTCCACGCGTTTCTCGAACGCGACCGTCCCTGGTCGGCCTGGGCCCTGTGCAGCCTGGGCGTGAACGATTGGCCCCACGTCCGCTTCTGGCTGGGCGAGACCGACGGGACGGCGCTCTGGGCCTACGATCACCCGCGCTGGGGTGGGAGTCTTCAGACGTTCGGGTCGGGACCGGCCCTCGAGGCGCTGGTCCGCGCGGTCCCCCTCCCTCCGCGGGCCTTCGCGCGGCTGACGTCGGCCACCCGTCCAAGCGTTGAGACCCGCTATCGACTCGACCGTCTCGAGCCAATCGTGCGGATGTGGGTAACGCCGGCGGCCCTGCGCCCCACGCCAGACGCCCCGCCCGCCGAGCCGGTCGGCCTGGAGAGCAGCGCCGAGTTGGCGCGACTGTACGCCGGCTGGCCAGCGTCGCATTTCAGCATCCGCCGCCTCCACGAAGGCTACCGCTATCGAGGCATCCGCCACCGCGGGGTGCTCGTCGCCGTGGCCGAAAACGTCCTGCGCTCGACCGAGCACGGCCTGGCGATCGTCCAGGGGGTCTACGTCGAACCGCGCTGGCGGGGGCGTGGGCTGGCCCGGGCCGTCACCGCCGCGTTGACAACCCACCTCTTCGAAGAAGGCGCGCGCGACGTCGTCCTCGACGTCCGCGCCGAGAACCAGGCCGCCCTCGCCGCCTACACCCGCCTCGGCTTCCACCGCTGGGGCACCTACCTCGGCGGCCCAGCCGTGGCGAAGTAGGAGTACCATTGTCGTAGGGGCGGTTCGCGAACCGCCCCTCGAGGGTCGTTCACGAACGACCCCTACGAACTCGCGGGGATCGATGATCGACGACTGGCTGCCAGGGCGGCGGATCAGCACGCGCGGGCGGAAAAAGGTCGTCTTCGCGACCGGTGTTATGTCCCGCAGCGGCGAGGCGCTACGCCAGTTCGGCGGCTTTACCCGCTACCTCGAGAACAACTTTGGCTACAGCGGGGGCGGGTTAGGCGAGGGCGGCGCGACCGGCACGGACTTCCTCGAGGTCAGCTACCATTCGCGCGCCGTCGCGGGAGCGTGGCAGCCCGCTCCGTACGAGGCCCACCATTGCGAGGTCGGGCTGGGCCAGGCGACGGTCGAGGTGGTCCGCGGTCTCGACTGGTACCGCGCCCGCCTGCCCGACGACACCGTCTACCACCTGGTCGGCTACAGTCTGGGCGGGGTGACGCTGTTCGAGGCGGCCGCGCGGCTCCTCCAGGCCGCGCCCACCCGCTGGCAGGGTCGCCTCGGCGCGCTGATCACCCTGAGTGCCCCACTCTTCGGCGCCGACCTCGGCGTCGAGGGCGACCTGCTCAGCATGCTCGGCTTCGGAGTACTCGTGCCAGGCGGTGAGGCGGTGCGCGAGCTGATCGCCCGTGGGCGGAACTCCACCCATCGGGGCGACATCGAGCATCGAGCCGCCCGCCTCCGCGCCGCCGGCGTCCAGATCCTGACGCTCGCCGATGCCGACGACGTCGTGGTGACCCCGGAGGATGCGATCATCGCCCCCGCGAGCGAGCGCGACCGCCACGTCCTGACCAGCCCCCGTGTCCCGCTCGGCGACCCCGGCAACAACCCCTTCGGCCATGGCCCCCTCCTCCGCAACACCCTGGCCTGGGTGCGGATGGCCCGCCTGATCGGCCCCCAGGAGCCCCGCCCATAGGGGCGCCGACCACCTAGACGGCCGCGGTGCGCTTCTGCCTTCTCGCTTCGCGGGCCGCGTGCTGAAGGCGCCAGCAGGTCTTGCGCGCCTTCATGCACTCGGCCTGCTCGTCCTCGGTCTCGGGCGGCGTATTCTGGAGGCAGATGATCTGGTATAGCAGCACCCCGCCCGCGCCATCGGGCTCGTTGCCGATGCCCCAGCGCTCGCGATAGAGCGGACACCAGCCCTTGTGACGATGCCAGTTGGGGTTGTCGGGGATGATCGGACCGTACCTCCAGGTTTCGGCCGATTGTACCATAGCCCTGGCGGCCCAACTCGGCGCCCCGTAGACTGGGGTATCCCGCGCGAGCATGGAGAACAGATGGCGTTCCGGGTGCGAACCGACCGTCGCGTCGACGAGCAGCTCGCTCCGGCCGAGGCTCCGGCGGCCGCGGCGCCGAGCGTCGGCCTGCTCGCGCCGCTCGGCCACCGCGACTATCGCTGGGCTCTCGGCGGGCGGTTCTTCTCGCTGACCGGCGACTTCGCCCAGTCAGTCATCCTGGCCGTGCTCGTCCTCGACATCACCCAGCGCCCCTCTGGCTGGGGTACGCTCCTGACGGTCCAGGCCGTCCCGCGGGTCCTGCTGATGCTGATCGGCGGCGTCGCCGTCGACCGCTTCCAGGCCCGAACGGTTATGCTGGCCTCGAACCTCCTCCAGGCCCTGGCGCTGGCAGCGCTGCTAGGATGGTCGCTGCTCGACGGGATCGAGCTGGCCCACCTCTACGCCTATGCCGTAGTCTCCGGGGTCGCCTTCGCCTTCTTCCTGCCGGCCTCCCAGTCGATCGTCCCGGAGCTGCTGCCTCGGGAGCAGATCCGCGGCGGCAACGCCCTCTGGCTGATGGCGTTCAACCTGGCCAGGTTCATCGGGCCGCCGGTCGTCGGCACGCTCGTGGCCGTCGCCGGCCACGCCGCGGCCCTCGCCGCGACGGTAGCCATGTTCCTGCTCGGGGCCGCCGCCCTCGGGCCGATCCACGGCAGGCCGTCGACGCGAGCGTCGGGGTCGCCGCTCGCCCAGATGCGCGAAGGCCTCCAGGCGGCACGTCAGGACAAGGCCGTCTGGGCCATCATCCTGCTCGCGGCCGTCTACAACTTCGGCAACGCCGCCGCCACCTTCGTCGGCCTGCCAACCCTGGCCAAGCTCGAGCTCGGGGCCGGCGACCAGGGTGTCGGGATCCTTTACGGGGCCCTCGGGGCTGGCGCGCTCGTCGGCGCCCTCGCCACCGGACTGGTCGCCGGGATCCCGCGCCAGGGCGTCGTCGGGGCGATTACCAACTTCGGCGGCGGGCTACCTCTGGTGGCCGCGGCGCTCATGCCGACGATCTGGACGGCGGTCCCCCTGCTAGTCGTGGCCGGGGCGTTCCAGTCGGCCGGTGGGGTGATCTTCCTGACCCTCGTCCAGACCCGCACCCCGCCCGAGGTACGCGGTCGGGTGATGGCCCTGCTGAGCCTGAGCCTCTTCGGCCTGACGCCGCTCGCCTACGCCGTCGGCGGCCTCCTCGGCGACGTCCTCGGCCCTCGCGGCGTCCTGGCCGCCGGCGGCGCCGCCATCATCCTCACCGGCCTCATCCTCCTCTCCTACAAGGCCGTCCGCGACGTCGAGTAGCGGTCCGGTACAATCCAGCCCTGGAAGACGTGGCGCGCTGATGGAGGGTGCGGTGAGCAAGCTCGAATTTGGCTGGCGGATGCAGACCTTCTCGATCGACGGGACGCCCGGCGCGCTTCTGGTGGAGCAGGTCGAGGAGCATCTACGGCGGCTCGACGGCCACGTCCGGGCCGTCTGGGTCCAGGACCACCTGATGCCCGAGAATCCCTGGACCCCACCGGCCTGGGACAGCCTCGAGGCCTGGTCGACCCTCGCCCACTGGGCCGCGGCTTTCCCGGCCTACCACTTCGGCACGATCGTGCTGGCCAACTCCTACCGCTCGCCGGCCCTGCTCGCCAAGATGGCCGCCACCACCCAGCTCCTGACCCACGGCCGCCTGATCCTCGGCCTAGGCGCCGGCTGGCACGAGGGCGAGTACCGCGCCTACGGCTACGACTACCCCTCGGCCAGGGAGCGCATCGCCCAACTGGCCGAGGCCGTCCAGGTGATTCGGACCATGTGGGCCGAGAGTCCGGCCAGCTTCCACGGGACCTACTATCAGGTCGAGGACGCCTACTGCGAGCCGCGTCCCAGCCCACCCCCGCCGATTATGATCGGCGCCGCCGGCGAGCAGCTCGCCCTGCGCGTTGTGGCCCAGCACGCCGACTGGTACAACGCCCCCGGCAGCCCGCTCGAGGTCGTCGGGCACAAGCTCCAGGTGCTACGCGAGCACTGCGCGGCCATCGGACGCGACTACGGCGGCATCGTCAAGACCGGGTCGATCAACGCCATCGCCGTGGCCTCCAGTCGGGCCGAGGCCCAGCGGATGGCCGAGGCCAGCCCCTTCTACAAGCCCGACGC
>JACCZL010000233.1 GCA_013695975.1 Chloroflexota bacterium | reverse complement strand
GTCAAGGCTGCCGTTGCGCCAGCCGGCAAGAAGGACCTCGTCGTCGCCCAGGGCGCGGACATCACGACGCTGGACCCGCACCTCTCGACGTTCGGCAACGACCTGAACGCGACGTACGCCATCTTCGACCTGCTCACCTTCCGTGACGCGAGCAACAGCCTCTCGCCGCAGCTCGCCACCGAGTGGAAGGCGACCAGCGACACCCAGTGGACTTTCAAGCTCCGACCAAACGTCAAGTTCCACAACGCCGACCCCTTCACGTCTGCTGACGTCAAGTTCTCGATCGAGCGGACCTACGACCCGGAGACCAAGTCGACGGTCGCGCCGAACTTCGGGACGGTCGCGACGATCGAGGCGCCGGACGAGCTGACGGTCGTCTTCAACACCAAGCAGTCGGATCCGCTGCTGCCGGCCCGCCTGGCGGCCTATGGCGGCCAGATGATGCCGCGGAAGTACTACGAGCAGGTCGGCAAAGAGGGGTTCGCTGCCAAGCCGGTCGGCTGCGGGCCATACAAGTACGTCGAGTGGGTCAAGGACGACCGGCTGGTCCTCGAGGCCAACAAGGAGTACTGGGGCGGCGCGCCGGCGGCCGAGCGGCTCACCTTCAAGCCGCTGCCGGAGCCGGCGACGCGGATCGCATCGCTCCTGGCCGGCGAGTCCGACATCGCCCTGAACATCCCGCCCGACCAGATCGACCAGGTCAATCGGAGCGGCAAGGCGCACGTCGAGCCGGCCCTGTTCGCGGGCCTCCACGCGCTGCTGGCGAACTCCAAAGTACCGCCAATGACCAACAAGCTCATCAAGCAGGCGCTGTCGCTCGCGATCGACCGTGACGCGATCATCAAGTCGATTGCGCGGGGCCAGGGGAAGGTGCCGAACGGCATGATCCCCGAGGGGGATTTCGCCTACGACCCGAGCCTGGCGCCGCTCCAGTACGATCCCGACAAGGCCAAAGCCCTCCTGGCGGAGGCCGGCTACAACGGCGAGGAGATCATCCTCGAGTCGACCCAGGGCTACTTGCTGAACGACCGCCAGATGTCCGAGGTGATCGACCAGATGTGGAAGAAGGTTGGGATCAACAGCAGGATGGAGGTGATCGAGATCTCGGTCCGAGCCCAGAAGACGCGCGAGAAGAGCTTCAAGGGCCTGTACTGGACCGACCCGGCCAGCACGGTGGGCGACCCCGACGGGATGGCCTGGCGCCTGATCGGCCCCGGCGGCTCGCAGGATTACTGGCGCGATCCGGAGTGGGACCGACTCGGCGAAGAGGCGCGCTTCTCGCTAGACCAGGAGCTGCGCAAGCGGAATTACACCCGCATGAACGAGATCTTCCGCGAGCACCTGCCCTGGATCCCGATCCTCCAGCCGAGCCTCCAGTACGGTGTCCAGAACTACGTCCAGTTCACCCCCTACCCGAGCGGCTCGATGAACTTCCGCCGGGAGAACCTCAAGCTCATGACCGGCTAAATGCCTCCCACGAGTCGTTGCAGCATGACAAGGCTGCAACTCTCGCTGGGAAGTATGTAGCCACCTGTGCCCGATGGGGCAGGGGAGGAGTGAGGATGGCCGAGACCAATCGCCGCGACCCCGCGAGCGTCGCGCCGGACGCTCGGCGGCGCGTCCTGGCCTGCATCGACGACGAGGAGATCGTCCGGCTGGCCAGCGACTTGATCCGGATCCCCTCCTTCACGACCGAGGAGACGGCCTGCGCGGAGTGGCTGGCCACCTACCTGAGCGACGCTGGCTTCGAGGTCGACCTGCAGGAGGTTCGGCCCGGGCGCAAGCAGACGATCGCCTGGCTGCGGGGCTCCGGAGGCGGGCGGTCGATCATGCTGAACGGCCACATCGACATCGATCCGCTGGCGGACGGTTGGACGCGCGACCCGTTTACTCCAGTCGTCGAAGACGGGAAGCTCTACGGGCACGGCATCTACAACATGAAAGCCGGGGTGACGGCGATGATCATGGCCGCGCTCGCCCTGAAGCGATCCGGCCTGCCGTTGCGCGGCGACCTGGCGCTCGCCTGCGTCGCGGGCGAGCTGAACAGCGGGATTGGGACGATCCACGCCCTCGAGTCAGGCGTACGGACGGATCTGGCGGTGGTGACCGAGCCGTGCGGGGCGAACACGATCATCACCAAGCACACCGGCACCATGGACCTGGTGATCCACACTCTGGGTCGGGCGATGCACATCAGCCGCAAGGAGCAGGGCTCGGACGCGATCGCCAAGATGATGCGGGCTATCGCCGCGATCAACGCCATGGCGTTTACCCACACCTTCGATCGGGATCTGCCGGGGCTGCCGCGGCTCAACGTCGGCTCGATCATCGGCGGTCGTGGGCGGAACCACGAGCTGCGCGGGGCTTACACCGTCAGCGACTTCTGCACCGCGTACGTCAACATCCGCTTCAACGCCAGCCAGTCCGGCGAGACGATCCTGGCGGACTTCCGGCGGACGCTCGACGCGCTCAAGGCCGAGGATCTGGAGTTTGACTATGAGATCGAGTTTCCGCCGGACCCCTCGCGCGGCCTTGGCCCGCTCGCGAAGGCGGCCCTGGACGTGCCGATCGGCGAGCCGATCGTCCAGATGGTCAAGCGCAACCTGAAGCTGGTCAGTGGGAGCGATCCGGAGTACCTCGGGGTACGCCTGCCATACAGTTACGCCGGCAACGACACGACCCACCTCTGGGCGGCTGGGATCCCGTGCTGCGTCTACGGCCCGAGCGGTGGCTACACCGACTACCACGACGTCTACACCGAGCTGGACGAGATGTTCCTGGTGACGCGGGTGCTCGCGCTCACCGCGCTGGAGGCAATCGTTCGTGAGACCTGACCCGATCGATGTATCGCCCCAGACGGCCGAGCTCCGGGAGCACCTGTGGGCTGAGATCGAGGGTCGGCGTGACGAGCTTGCCCGCCTGTGCGCCGAGTGCTTGAAGGTGCCCGCCGAGACCCCGCCCGGCGACACGCGGGCGATCGCCGCCCACTACACGTCGATACTCGAGCGGGCCGGATTGTCGGTCGAGCAGCACGAGCCGCGCCCGGGCAACGTCAGCCTGGTCAGCACGCAGCCCGGGCAGGCCGCGCACCCGCGCTTCGTCTTCAACGGCCACCTGGACCACTTCCCTTCCGACGACCCGGCGCTCTGGTCGTTCCCACCCTACGGCGGTGAGCTGCGGGACGGCAAGATCCTCGGGCGGGGCGCGTCGGACATGCGGGGTGGGCTCACCGCCTCGCTCTTCTCGTTCCTGCTGCTCCACGAGCAGCAGGTCCCGCTTCGCGGTCCGCTGACCCTGATGCTGGTGGCCGACGAGGAAGCGGGCGGCGCCTGGGGGACCGGGTGGCTGCTCGAGAACCGCCCGGAGCTGGCCGGGGACGCCTGCATGATCGGCGAGCCGGAGTCGCCGGCCGGGCTGCGGATCGGCGAGAAGGGCAAGAGCCAGTTCCGCCTGGTCTGCGAGGGGCAATCGCGCCACGGCGGGCTGGGGGGCGGCGACGACGTCGTGCTCCGCGTCGCGGCGGCCCTCCAGGAGGCTCGCAAGATCGTCGAGATGGAGGACAGCCCGCCTGACGACCTCCGCCCGGTCCTCGATGGGCTCAGCGAGTACGCCCGGAGCGAGCAGGAGCGCGGCCGGCAGTGGCTCTACCGGCGTCCCTCGATGACGGCTGGGCTGATCCGCGGCGGGATCAAGGTCAACATCGTGCCGCGCCGCTGCGAGGTGGAGGTCGACTGCCGCCTGCCGTTCGGCATCACGCCCCAGGCTATCGAGGACGAGGTCACGAGCCGACTGGCCGCGGCCGGCCTGGAGGACGTCCGCTTCGAGCACCTGCGGCCGGTCTTCAACGCCTCGAGTACCGCGCCGAGCCACCCGCTGGTGCGCCAGGCGTCCGCGAACGCCACCGCCGCGACCGGCCGCGAGCCGACGCTGACGGGGGCGCTCACCGCCACGGACGCCCGCTACTTTCGGCCGCGGGGTGTGCCGGCCGTCATCTTCGGGCCGCGGCCCTACAACATGGCCGCCCTCGACGAGTACATC
>JACCZL010000212.1 GCA_013695975.1 Chloroflexota bacterium | reverse complement strand
CGTATCTGTTCAACGAGTATGGTTGGCCGCGGAGGCTGGCGCGGGCCTTCCCCGAGCTGCGGGCGACCTACGGCGGCGGCTCGGCGGTCCCGGACGTCGCCGTCTACCTCTGGGACCGCGTCCCGCTCACGCCCGCCGGCGAAGTGGCGAACGTCTTCCGTGAGTCGCCGGACACCGCCGTCGAGATCGTCTCGCCGGAGCAGAGCGTGCCAAAGCTCGTCGCGAAGTGCGAGTGGTACATCCGGCATGGCGTCCGGATCGCCCTGCTCGTCGACCCGGACCATCGCACCGTCCGGCTCTTCCGACCGGGCACGACGCCACGGATGCCGCGGGGCACCGACCGGATCGACCTCGACGAGGTGCTGTCCGGGTTCGAGCTCACCGTCGACGCGCTCTTCGCGACGCTCTATCACCGGTAACATCCCTCGGGCCCGTCCGGGGGCTACGGACGAGAACCTCGTCCGGGTTGTCGCCTGCTCGCTGTCCGAGCCCTCGGCTATCCTTGCCGTGAGACAGACGATCAGGAGCCCTGCGCCATGTCGAACCTGTTCCCCGACTACGAGCTGAACGGGCGGGATAGCCCGAGCGCCCACCGTCGCTACGAGGCAGGGCGTGGCCTAGACTACTACGACGCCGACCCGAACCTGCGCTCGGTGCTCGAGGTCCATCTCGACCGCGCGACGTTGGGCTGGGCCGAAGAGCGCCTGCGGACACTCGGGGAGCGCTGTGGGACGGAGATCGTCGGCCACGCCGACGTCTACGACCGCGTCGGGCACGAGCTGGTGCGCTACGACCGCTTCGGCCGCGACGTCTCTCGTGTCGCCTACCACCCGGATTGGTCGGCCAATCTCGACGAGGTCTTCGACTTCGGACTCGTCGGCTGGAACCACGACGCCGACCGACTCGCCCGCTATGGTCGCGCCCCGGCGACCCTGCTGACGGCGTTCGATTACCTCGTCGGCCAGGCCGACATGGCGCTCTGCTGCCCCGTCGAGCTGGCCCACGGCGCGGTAGTGGTGCTCGAGCGGTTCGCCGACCCCGATCTGCGAGCGCGTCTGCTCCCCGCCGTCGTCGCGACGACGGCCGACGCGCGCCTCCAGGTAGCCCAGGTGGCGACCGAGATCACCGGCGGGTCAGACGTCGGCTCGACCCGCACCGTCGCGCGGCGTGAGGACGGCCGCTGGCTCCTGCGCGGCGAGAAGTGGTTCGCCTCGAACGTCGGCGCCGACCTGATCGTGACGCTCGCGCGGGTCGATCCTGAGACGCCTGGCACCCGTGGGCTCGGCCTCTTCATCGTCCCCCGACAACGCCGAGACGGCACCCCGAACCGCGTCAGCATCCGTCGCCTCAAGGACAAGCTGGGCACGATCGGCGTCCCGACCGGCGAGCTGATCTTCGACGACGCCGAGGCCGAGCTGGTCGGCGACCCCGCCCGGGGCTTCGCCTACATGGCCGAGATGCTCAACCACACTCGCTACTGGAACGCGGTCGGCTCGGTCGGGATCATGCGCCGCGCCTTCCTCGAGGCGGCGGTGTACACCGCGCGCCGGCCGTCGTTCGGCGCGATGCTCGACAGCTTCCCGATGATGCGCGAGCGGCTGATCTGGCTCCAGGTCGACCTGGCCGCGACGACCGCGCTGCTGTTCGGCACCGGCGCGGCGCTGGACGAGCTCGAGCGGACCGACGACCGAGAGCACCATCTGCGCTTCCGCACGCTCGCGCCGGTCGTCAAGTACCGCGCCGGCGAGCAGAACGTCGAGTTCGCGCGGGCCGCGGTCGAGATGCTCGGCGGCAACGGCTACGTCGCCGACTTCGGCACCCCGCGCCTCCTGCGCGACGCCCAGGTGAACACGATCTGGGAAGGGACCTCGAACATCTGCGCCCTCGACCTATGGCGGGCGATCAGCAAGCAGCGGGGACACGAACCGGTCCTCAGCGATGCCGAGCGCCGGCTCGCCAATCTCCACGCCGGCCCGGCCCGACGGCTCGGCCCCGCCGCGCGGCGGGGCATCGCCGACGCCCGCGAGGCGATCGCCTACCTCGCCGAAGCGTCGCCCACTCGCCAGGACCAGCAGGCTCGCCGCCTGGCCGACCTCTTCGGCGATGTCGTCGCCCTCGCCGCCCTGGCCGTCGAGGCCGATCACGAGGTGGGCAAAGGCGACTACCGCAAGGCGGTCATCGGCGAACTGTTCCGTTGGCGGATGGACAGCGCCCACACCCGGCGGGCCGCCGTCACGGAGGCCTTCGAGGGCCTGCCGGACCTGTACCCGCTCCTCTTCGGCGAAGCCCCGGTGTCCGAGCGGGAGTACGAGGCGGCCCTTGCCTCACTGCCCACCGATCGAGCAACTCTCGGCTTCCGGGAAGACCGGATCGTGGCGGGCACTGTGAGCGTCTAGCCCGGGCTCACGACCAGTCGAGGCCCCTGCCCGGAGACGGTCAAACTCGGTCGGTGTCTGGGCGTGTGGGCGGCGCTGGGGCCGACGGCGCGGGCCATGCCGAGGGCGTAGACGGCGAGCAGGGTCAGGGTGATCGCGACGCCCGGCGCCACCGCCAGCCAGGGGGCAGTGTAGAGCGCGTCCTGGGCGCCGATCAACAGGTTGCCCCAGGTCGGCTCCGGCGGCTGGATGCCCAGCCCCAGGAACGAGATGGTTGCCTCGGCCAGGATCGCGCGGTTGAGCTGGACGAGCGCAGCCACGAACAGGACCCCACCGGCATTGGGCACGACGTGGCGCCGCACGATCAGGCCACCACCGGCGCCGAGCGCCCGCGCGGCCTCGACGTACGGCCGGTGCAGCAGGGCCCGGACCTCGCCGCGCACCAGTCGTGCAGAGCCACCAGGAGCGTGACCGCCAGGAGGATGAGGTAATCGCGGCGGCTCACGCTGGCCACCGTGAGCTGCCCGAGGCCGGGCCAGGCGAAGACCGACTCGACGATCACACTCCCCTCCACCACGTGCGGCAGGTTCAGGCCGGCGATGGTGGCGATGGGGATCGCGGCGTTGCGCAGGGCGTGCCGCCAGGCCACTTGCCGCTCGCTCGCCCCTTTGGCCCGCGCGGTGCGGGTGTAGTCGGCCGCGAGCGCCTCGAGCATCGCCGCGCGCGTGTACAGCGCCAGCGACGCGGCGTGCGGAGCCGCCATGGTCAGCAGCGGCAGCAGCAGGTGGCGGCCCCGCTCCAGGAGGTCGTCCTCGCGCCCGATCGGGGCCATGCCGGCCGACGGCAGCACCCGCAGCCAGGCGGCGAAGATGACGATCAGCACGATACCCAGCCAGAAGCTGGGTGTGGACACGACGCCGACCGCGGCGCTGCTGAGGGCGCGGTCGACCCAAGAGCCCCGGCAGAGGGCGGCCCAGACGCCGAGCGCGACCCCGCCCCCCAGCGACAGCACAAAGGCAAGCCCGCCGAGTAGCAGGGTGGCCGGCAGCCGCTCGCCGACCACGTCCGTCGCGGGCCGACGGTGGAAGTAGGAGTAACCCAGGTCGCCTTGCACCAGTGAGGCGACCCAGCGCGCGAACTGCTCCGGCAGGGGCCGGTCAAGGCCGAGCTGTTGATTCAGCTCGGCCTCCAGCTCGGGTGTGACCCGGTCGGGCCCGAGCAGCACCTGGGCCGGCCCGCCCGGCGCGCTCCGGATGGTCAGAAAGGCGGCCAGGGCCAGGATCGCCAGGGTCAACAGGACCTGGGCCGCCCGCCTCAGCGCGAAACGGAGCACCGGCTAGCTCGCCAGCTTCCAGTCCTTGAGGTTCCAGAAGAAGTTGACCGGGTGCGGCTGCATCCCGCTCAGGTTGGCGGCCACCGCGCGCAGCTCGTTCTCGGTGTACAGCCACAGCCGCGCCACGTCCCGACTCAGGATCTCCTGAATCTCGAAATAGGCCTGCTTGCGCGGCTCGCGGTCCATCGTCCCGAAGGCCCGGTCTGAGAGCTCGTCCACACGCGGGTTGCTGTAGCCGAAAAAGTTGCCGCTCTTGACCAGACCGCCCTGGTCGGGGTCGTAGACCGGGTTCCAGACACGGCTGAGGGCGTCGTATTCCTTCTTGCCGCGGCGGGCGCCAAAGACGCCGGGCTCGACGCGCTCGAGCTTCATCTCGACGCCGACGTCTCTGAGGTTCTGCTGGGCCACGATCAGCGCCTGCTCAAGTGTGCGGTCGTAGTTGTTGAGCAAGGTGGTGAAGCTCAGCTTCTGGCCGCCCTTCTCGCGAATCCCGTCCCCACCCGGGCGCCAGCCGGCCGCGTCAAGCAAGCCCTTCGCCTTGGCCGGGTCGTACGGATGCGCCGTCGTCGCGGGATTAAAGGCCCAGGCGACCGGCGAGACGTTCGCCTCGATCACCTCGCCGTGCCCGAGCAGCACCTTCTCGACGATGCCCTTGCGATCGATGGCCGTCAGGACCGCCTCGCGTACCTCCTGCTCCTGCCAGTACGGCCGCTCGTAGTTGGGTGTCACGTCGTAGAAACGCGGCGTCTTGGCCTCGACCACCTTGACGGCCGGCACGCCCTGGATTGCCCCCAGATCGCACGGCGTGACGAGCGCGTACTGGATCTCGCCGGCGCGGAGCTGGGTCACCATGACGTTCTGGTCGGTGAGGATCTTGAAGACCACCCGGCCGATGCTCGAGGCGCCGCGGTAATACTCCGACGCCGCCTCCATGATGATCGATTGGCCCGGCGTGTAGCTCACCAGCCGGTACGGGCCCGACCCGATCGGCTTGCGGTTGAAGACATCTCTGCTGAGATCCTTGCTTTCGAGGACGTGCTTGGGCACGATGCCGCGCGCCCCACCCTCGGCCAAAAACTTCGGGTTGAGCTTCTTGAGCGTGACACGGACGGTCCGGGCGTCGACCGCTTCGGTCCTGGCGACGTCCGAGAGGCCCTCGTTGGAGGACTTGGTGTCCGGGTTGAGCGCGGCATCGAAGGTAAACTTCACGTCCTCGGCGGTGACTGCCGCGCCGTCGTGGAACCTGGCGTTGGGAGCGAGCGTGAAGGTGTAAACCAGGTTGTCCGGGCTGACGTCCCAGCGCTCGGCGAGCTTGGGGGCGACGGTCCCGTCGGGGAGGAACTGGGTGAGGCTGTCGAAGAGGAGCGTCTGGGGGACGTGCTCCGGGAATTGGTGTGGCAGGTCCGCCAGCGCGGACAAGCTGCCCGGCTCCTCGAGCGAGCCGATCACGAGCTGCCCGCCCGAGCTCGGCTTGCTCGGCGCGGCCGGGGCTGGGGCGGGC
>JACCZL010000197.1 GCA_013695975.1 Chloroflexota bacterium | reverse complement strand
GGGGCAGGCCCGCGGGCCATTGACTCCAGCCATGGGCATTGATGGCGCGGTGGGAAGCGAAGCGTGGGTGAGAGCGGGCCGTCGTGGGGCGGGTGATGGGGTGGCCTGGGCGGTGGTTGGCCGCGGTCCGTTGTTGCGCTGCGCGTAGCGTGGGGTGCGGACCAGGACCAGGTCGGGCGGTGGCCAGGCGAGGCGGTCGAGCGGGATCACTGGGGCCTGGATGCGGGGATACCGCCAGAGCCCGACCGTCGACAGCAGGCGCCACCGGGCCAGCTGGCTGGTGAAGCCGCGCAGGACGCACACCACCAGCCCGGCCCACAGGCCCAAGCCCGGCAGCACGCGCGGCCGCCCCAAACGGGAATAGTTGGAGTCAATGACGGCGCAAACTCGCCCCTACGGGGATCCATCAGACCGTGGTTGACAGTCCGCTAGGTCTCGCCCACGACTTCGCCCATCTGGGACGTGTCGTAGCCTCCGAGAGCCTCGACCTGCCGGCGGAGATCCGGTCCTCGAATCAGCGTCAGGAGCGGCTGCATCAGCTCTAGCTCGTAGTGCTCGCGCGGGATCACCAGGTCGTAGCGCTCCTCGAGGATCGGAACGAAGTCGAGCTTGAGGGCGCGGGCGGCGGCGAGGATGCCGAGCCCGGTGTCGGCAGTTCCGCCGGCGACGGAGGCCGCGACCGCCAGGTGGGTGTACTCTTCGCGGTCGTAGCCGTCGATCTGGAGTGAGTCCACGCCGAGCTGCCTGAGGCGGTAATCGAGCAGCACCCGCGTCCCGGCGCCCTTCTGGCGGTTGACGAAGCGTAGCCCGGAGGAAAGGTCTTCGAGCCCCTGTATTCCCCTCGGGTTGCCCGGCGGCACGAGCAGGCCCTGCTCGCGATAAACCAGGTTGCCCACCATCGTCGGCCGATCCTTCAGGAGCCGGCGCACGTAGGACAGGTTGTACTCGCCGGTCTCCTCATCCAGCAGGTGCGACCCGGCCAGATGAGCCTCGCCACGTTGGAGTGCGATCAGGCCGCCCAGGCTCCCGACGTTCGACGAGGATAGGCTCCAGCCCGGGCGGAGCTTGGCCAGCTCGTTCGAGAGCAGGTCCAGCGTCAAATCGTGGCTGCCGATCGCGACGATAGTTGTCTCGATCCCTTCCGGCGGGCGGAGCAGGTCGACGGTCACGGTAGCCCCCGCGTGCAGCCCCTCCGAGAAGCGTGGGATCAGGGTCAAGCCGTCCGCGCGGACCAGCGACATGATGACCCCGGCCCCTCGCTGGAGCGGCGTCGCGATCACCTGGTCCCCGACCCGCCCGAGCTTGACCCGCAGAAACTCGTCCTCGCCCATCGGCGAGAGGACCTTGCGGGTGATCGTCGCCTCCAGCCTTGGCCGCGCTGTGGGCGGCGCCCCGAGCAAGCGGTCGAGGAGCGGCCGGACGAACAGCTCGCAGGTCAGGACCGCCGAGACCGGGTAGCCGGGAATACCCAGGATCGGCTTGCCGCGGGCGACGCCCAGGATGACGGGGTGGCCCGGTCGGATCGCTACGCCATGCACCAGCAGCTCGCCTAGCTCGCCGACGATCCGCGCCGTGAAATCCTCCGAGCCCGCCGACGAGCCGGCGTTGACCAGCACGATGTCGTGCGCGTCGAGCGCCGCTTCGATCCGCTCCTTGAGCAACGGATAGTCATCCGGCGTTTTCGGCAGCCGGTGGGGCGCGCCGCCCCATTCGGCGACCTGGCCGGCCAGCATCAGCGAGTTGAACTCGATGATGTCGCCCGGCTTCACGTCGATGCTCGGCTCGACCAGCTCGGTCCCGGTCGGCATGATCGCGACCCGCGGGCGCCGCCGGACCTGGATCTCGGTGCAGCCACAGGCAGCGGCCGCCCCGACGTCGACCGGGCGGAGCACCCGCCCCTCCGGTAGGACCAGCTCGGTCGCGACGATGTCCTCACCCATCGAGCGCACGTGCTGCCACGGGGCGACCGCCGCCATGATCTCGATCTCGTCGCCTTGCGTGTGGATGTGCTCGATCATGATGACGGCGTTGGCGTCGGGGGGCAGCGGGTCGCCAGTGTCGACCCAGTGGGCCTGCGTGCCCAGTCGTAGGCGGATCGGTGTCGCCTCCGACGCCCCCAGCGTCGCGTCGGCTCGCACGGCTGCCCCATCCATCGCGGCGCCGTGGTAGTGCGGAGAGGAGATCGGCGCCCAGACTGGCGCGGCCGTGACCCGCCCGATCGCCTCGGCGAGGGGCACCGATTCGGCGTCGATCAGACCGAAGCCGTCGGTCGCGGCGAGCGCGGCCTCGAAACGACGTCGCGCCTCGTCCAACGGGATGTCCTCGAGATAAACTTTCCTCGACATTCGTCGCGGCCTAAAAGGCGAGCACCTGGACCCAGTCGCCCTCGCTCAGGCCACCCTGATCGAGCTCGATCCTGACCATCCCGTCGGATTTCACGAGGGTGTAAATCAGGTTCGATTTGCCGAAGACGGGCTCGGCCCAGAGCGCGTCGCCACGCCGCTCCAGCCGCACCTGAAAGTAATCTTCGCGGCCGGACGCCGACGCCACGTTGCGGGTCAGCCGAGCAGGGACACCGTCGCGAGGCGGCCGCTCCGGGCACCCACTCATCAGGTAGAGGGCAGGCGCCACGAACAGGTCGAAGGTGACCATGCACGAGACCGGGTTGCCCGGCAGGCCAAACACCGGCTTGTTCTTTGCCACCGCCAGAATGGTCGGCTTGCCGGGCTTGAGCGAGACGCCGTGGACCAGCACGCCGGGCTCGCCGAGCGACGCGATCACGTCCGCCGTCATGTCGCGCGTGCTCACCGAGCTACCGGCCGACAGGATCAAGACGTCGACCTCGTCGAGGGCGGCGCGGGCCGCCGCCTCCAACCGCTCGTAGACGTCCGGAACGATCCCATAGCGCCGAGCCGTGTGGCCCCCGCGCTCGACCAGCGCGGACAGAGTGTAGCTATTGATGTCGCGGACCTGGCCGCCACTCGGAACGGCCGTCGGGGGCACGACCTCGTCGCCGCCGGAGATGATCCCCACCGTCAGGCGGCGCGCCACGGCGACCACGGTAATGCCAAGCGCGACCAGCCCGCCGATGTCCTGTGATCTGAGGACGTGCCCACCCCGGAGCAGTGGCTCGCCTCGCCGAACGTCCTCGCCCACCTGGATGACGTGCTCCCCCGGCGCCACCGAGCGGAGCACCTCGATCGTCGCTCGATCGACCTCCTGGGTGTGCTCAACCATGAGGACCGCGTCGGCGCCAGGCGGGACCATCCCGCCGGTAGCGATCCGATACGCCTGGCCCGAGCGCGGCCCGCGCTCGGGAGTCTGGCCCATCAGGACCTCGCCGACCACGTCCAGGTAGGCCGGCAGGCCCTCGCTCGCCCCGAACGTGTCGGTGGCCCGCACCGCGAAGCCATCCATGGTCGAGCGAGCGAAGCTCGGCAGGTCTCCGGGCGAGTGGAGGTCTTCGGCGAGCACGCGACCGAGCGCCGCCTCGATCGGGACCCGCTCGACGTCCGGACGGGTCGACAGCAGCGGCCTCAGCCGAGCGAACGCGTCGCTCGGCGTCAGCACGTTGAACAGCTCCTTGACGGCCCCTACCTGCATCGTGTCAAGCCCACCCTGTCCGCCAGACCGTTGCAAGTGTACCGCGATCCTCACGATTCCTTGATATCGAGCACGCGCGCACCCGTGACCCGGACCAGCTCCGACGGCTGGATCGGGAACACCGCGTTCGGGGTGCCCGCCGCGGCCCAGACTTCGTCGTACTGCAGGAGGTCGCGATCGAGGACCACGTCGAGTGGGCTGGGGTAACCGAGCGGGGCGACGCCGCCGATCGAGAAACCAGTTGCCGAGCGCACCCGCTCAGCGTCGGCCCGCTCGACCTGCTTCTCGAGCTCGCCGGCGAGGCGGGTCGTATCCACGCGGTTCGCACCCGAGGCGAGCACGACGATCGGTTCGCCGTCCGCCAGGAAGACGAGTGACTTGACGATCCTCGGCACCGAGGTCCCGATCGCGGCCGCCGCCTCGCTCGCGGTACGGGTGCTCTGCGAGAGCTCGACGATCCGCGGCACGAGTCCGACCTGGGTGAGCGCCTCGCGCACTCGCTCGACCGATGATGCCATGGGAGACCTCCAGGGCAATGCTATACTGCGCGAGCCGCTCGGCGCTGTCGAGGGACACTCGCCGCGAGAGAAACCATGCAGCTTCCGCTCCTCGAGCGGGACGCCGCGGCCTTGTTGGCGGCGACGAACCGCCGAACGTACCTCGATCGGGCCGGCCTCGAGCCCGGACTCCCGCTCAAACCTCCCTACGACCGCTATTCGGACGTTTGCTCGCTCGAGACGCATGCCTGGCTGCGCGACCAGGAGCTGGCCGACCCCCTCAAGCGACGTCTGCTCGACTTTGTGACGACGCACTTCCTTCAGGCCGCGGCCATCGACCTGACCGACCGCCTGGCGGCGGCCGATGCGTCCGGCTCGATCGAGTGGATCGGCGAGCGGATCCCACTCCGTGTCGCGCGCACCAATCATTTCGCCGAGCCGGATCGGGATCGCAGGCACTGGCTCGACGAGGCGGTCCGCGCGTCGACGGCCGAGTGGGCGCCGCTCCGCTTCGAGCGCCGTCGAGTGATGCGGGGTCGGCTCGATGACCTCGACTACGCCGGCTGGCCCGCGCTTGGCGAGGAGCTGCGCGGACTGGACGTCGAGGCTCTCGATGCCCTCGCCGGATCCATCCTCGACCAGACCGACGAGCTGTACGCGCAGGCGCTCGCCGATCAATTGCTTCAGCATGGTCTTGATGGCGGCGACGTCTGGGAAGTAGACCTCGACTGGATCCGCCGCGGGGCCGCGTACGACTCGAGCTTTCCGGCGGATCGCTTGCTGCCGGCCCTCTACCAGACGCTCGAAGGGCTTGGCATCCGGCTCGAAGACCAGGGCCATGTTCAACTGGACCTCCGGCCGCGGCCCCTCAAGTCGACGCGACCCTTCCAGGGGCTGATTGACGTCGATGGCGAGATCGCGGTGTCGATGCGCCCCGTTGGCGGTCGGCTGGATTTCGAGACCCTCTTTCACAGCGTCGGGCTCGCCGAGCCGCTGGCCCACGCCGACCGCTCGGCGGCATTCAGCGATCGTTGGCTGCCTGATCCAACCGTAAAAGCGGGCTACGGGAGCCTCTTCCAGGCACTCGCGATGGAGCCTTCATGGCTTGCCCGGCAGCTCGACCTCGACGACCCCCGCGACGCCCTCCGCCTCGCCGCCTTCGGGGCGCTTTACACGGTCCGGCGGCTCGCCGCGACCGTCCGCTTCGACCTCGAGCACGCCGACGACGAGGAGCTCGAGTTGACCGCGCAACGCTGGGCCGAGGCCTTGACCGAGACGCTCGGTGTGCGCTTCTTTCCGGAGCAATACCTCGAAGCCGGGGCGGACCCTCTGGCGGCCGCCGCGAGCCTGCGGGGTCGCGTCTTCGCCAGCCGCCTCGCGGCGTTCCTGGCGAGCGAGTTCGACGAGGAGTGGCACCGTTCTGCGCGGGCTGGCCGTTTCCTCGTCGAGCGCTGGCGCGAAGGCCAGCGCTACACCGCTGACGAGCTGCTCCGATTCATGGGCCTGGATGGGCTCGATCCGCGTCCGATGCTCGAAAACGTCCGGACCCTGCTTGCACAGTGAGCCCGGCCCTCGTTCGGCGGCCAGGCGAGCCTACTTGAAGCGGTACGTGATCCGCCCTCGCGTCAGGTCGTACGGCGAGAGCTCCATCTTGACCCGGTCGCCGGGTAGGATTCGGATGAAGAACTTGCGCATCTTCCCGCTCACATGCGCAAGGACTCGATGCTGGTTGTCCATCTCGACGCGGAAGGTCGCGTTCGGGAGCGCCTCCACGACGGTGCCCTCGACTTCGACGGCTTGTCCCTTCGCCATTCGCACCTCCATCGGGCCAGTCGCGCCGACCCGAACCGCTCTAGATGGTACCGGATCGGTGCAGCGGCCGTCAGACCCTGGACCCCATCCCGAGATCAGCCGGTGGTCTGGACACCGGCGGCGATCCCATTGATCGACTGGAGGACCATCGACAGCAGCGACTGGGCGTGCGAACCGCCTGGCCGTGACGATTCTTCGGTCCGCCACGCCTTGAGCAGACGGACCTGGATGCAGTGCAGCGGATCGACGTAGGGGTTGCGCAGCGCCACCGACCGCTGCAGGAGCGGTGCTCGGTCGAGAACGCGGGCCTGGCCCGTCGCCGCCAGGACAGCGCTGCACGCCAGCGCGTACTCTGTCTCGATCGCCGCCAGGATCGGCTGGCGAACCTGCGGGTCCTGGACAAGACCAGCGTAGAGGCGCACCACCTCGAGCGAGGACGTGCCGAGGCTGATCTGCGCGTTGTCTAGCAGCGACCTGAAGAATGGCCAGTCGTGATACATCGTGGGCAGTTGGTCGGCGAGCTCGGGCCGCTCCGCCACCGCTTCTGCGAGGGCCGTTCCGAGGCCATACCAGCCCGGCAGATTGCAACGGATCTGCGTCCACGCGAAAACCCACGGGATGGCCCGCAGGTCTTCGACCGTCCCACTCCCGCCCCGGCTGACCGGTCGCGACGCCAGGTTCAGACGCCCGAGGACGTCGATTGGCGTGGCCTGTCCGAAAAAGGTCAGGAGCTCCGGCGTGTCGTACACCAGGCGGCGGTAGGCCCGTCGCGCTCGCTCCGCCAGATCCGCCATCAGGGCGCTCCAGGCTGGATCGGGCGGCGCCTGGCCGGCGACCGCCACCGGGTCGAGGCTGGCTTTGAG
>JACCZL010000186.1 GCA_013695975.1 Chloroflexota bacterium | reverse complement strand
CGCTTGGCCCGAGGGCGCGATGAATCGCGCCCCTACGGGATCTCCTCCGACTGCGCAGACGGGGCGGCCGGCGGGCGGCCCTCCCAGCCGATCCACTGCTGGCCGTCCGACCAGATCTCCTTCTTCCAGATCGGGACGGTCTCCTTGAGGCGGTCGATCGCGTACTGGCAGGCGGCGAACGCCTCGCGGCGGTGGGGCGTCGCCACGGCGATCCCGACCGAGGCCTCCCCGATCTTCAAGACCCCCGTCCGATGAAGGATGGCGACCCGCTCGGCGCCAAACTTGACCCGTAGCTCGTCGCCGATCTCAGCCATCTTTTTCTCGGCCATCTCCGGATAGGCCTCGTACTCCAGGTGGACCACCTCGCGCCCGCGCGAGTACTTGCGGGCCACCCCCAGGAAGGTGCAGACTGCCCCGTCGGCGTCCGAGCGCACCAGCGCCGCCAGCTCCGACGCATCCAGGGAATGATCGACGATCTTGAACACCGCTTTTGGGCCTCCGCTTCGCGACATCTTGCTCCATGATAGCGAGAGCGGCGGGGACGAGCGCATCAGATGGGAGGACGGCCGGCGGCCGAGCGGTCGGGATGGACCTGGAACGTCAGGGGGGAGGTGTCGACGGGCTCAGGCTTCGGGCCCGGGGGCTTCGGGGGCTGCCGAGCCCAGCTCGACGAGGCGATGCAGGGTCTTGCTGAACAGCTCGTGAAGGGCCTTGAGGCGCTCGACGTCGGTGATCAGCTCGGAGTCGGTGAAGTGGAGCAGGTCGACGTCCCGCGGCAGGCGCTCGTCGGGCACCGATCGGGTGAAGTCGGGAGAGACTCCCTCGGTGACGGGCGTGGGCTTCTGCTCGCGCCTGGGCCCGATGGCGTTGTCCAGCACGGAGAATTGGGCCGTCGACGCGGGCATCGCGACCTGGAGCAGGTCACGGATGCTCCCGTCCTTGAAGAAGGTTCGAACCTTCGCCTCGTCCTTCCCTTTGATGACGAAGGCATCGTCGAATTCCGGGTGACCGACCGTGACGTCCTGCATCCCGAACAGCTTCGCCACCCGTTGGAAGAAGCCCTGGCGCCCGACGAAGAAGCGAAAGGTGTCCTGCGTGACGAACCGAGCCTCCAGGCGAGTGACCGGGACTTCGGTGACGGGGCCCTCGGCGTAGGCGATGATCCTCATGTACGTATCGAGGGTGACGGTCCACCCGCCCACGCGCGACCGGACGGCGCCGTCGACGTACTCGCCGCCGATCTCACGGGCGAACTGTTGCCACGCGCCCTCTTGCTCGTTCACAGCGAACTCCCCCCTGTATCTCCGACCCTCGCCGCCGTCCGGACCATCGCGGCCGAGCGGTGCCGGTGCCCCGACTGGCGTCGACGGCCCAGCGGGCCGCGGCGAGTATAGCAGTGTTCGGGAGGACTGCCCATCGCCGCCGCTGCCACCGTCGGTCGCCGCCCAGCGCCCGGCCATGAGAGCGCAGCCTTCTTCCGGCCGCGTACAATCTGAGCGGTGGATGCCGATTCTTGCTGGTCAGGATGGGATGGGTGCCATGACGGTACGACAACTCGGCATGGCCCTGGTGGATTCACGGGGCGAACTGCGGCTGCGTCACCATCGAGACCGTGCCGTGATCGGGACGACCAGCGCGGCGGACCCGGATCCGGTCGGCGACTGTTGAGCGCGAGGTGGTGACCGGCCGATGAGCGACGACCGAGTCTCGCCTCCGGATGCGGCTGCGCTGCCGTTACCGCCGGAAGTGGCCGAGGCGGAGGCGCGAGACGAGATTGCCCGGATCTACGAGGAGATCCGACAGGCGCTCCGCTCGCCCAACGTGAACCTCGTCTACCGCCTGCTGGCCAGCTATCCGCCTTACCTCGCCGCCGCCTGGGAGCAGGTCCGGCCGAACCTGGCCAGCCGGTATGTCGAGCGCGAGGCCGAGCGGCTGCGGGCACTCGGCCCGCTGGACATCGGCTCCTCGGGTGCATCGTTCCGCCGAGACCTGGCGGCGCTGGGGCTGCCGGACGACGAGCTGGGGCGGATCCGCGCCACCATCGACCTGTTCAATTATGCCAACCCGAAAAACCTGATCGTCGTCACGGCCCTGCACCTGGCGCTGGACGGGCGGCCCATCCCCGGGAGCGGCGACCCCGAGGCGGGCCGACGGGTCCCGGAGGGTCCCCTACCGGCGGTCGAGGTCCGGCTGCTCGACGCCCGATCCGCGTCTCCTGAGGCACGGGCGGTGCTGGACGAGATCCTCGCCGCCCACGATACGGCCGGCGCGATGCCGAGCGTCTATCGCGCACTGGCCGGCTGGCCAGCCTTCCTGCGACTGACCTGGGAGACGCTGCGACCCCTGGTGGCCGGAGCAGAGATCGCTAAACGGGTGCGGCGGCTGATCGACGAGGCCGAGCGCTCGGCGCTCGGCCTGCCCCACCCGCTCTCCCTCTCACGGGCCGAGGCGGAACCGTTGATCGGGCCGAACGGGACGGCCGCGGTTGGCGCCGTCCTGCAGCGCTTCCGGACCGGAATGATCCCGCCGATGATCGTGGAGATCCACACTCTGAAGGCGCTCCTGGACGGCGCCGACGCCGCTCGCCGTTCGCCCCTCGCCTGGCGGGCTGGTAAAGTTGGGAGCGGATAGGCGGAGAAGAGGGCCACGGCCATGGCGGTGAGGGACTCGGCGACGCGGCGGGAGATGCCCCCGGCGCTCCGAGAGGCGATCGAGCAGGGTGAGCTCTCGCAGCAGCAGTTGCGCGAGCTGATCGAGGGTGAGGCTGAGGACCTCGGCTTGAGCTCCGATGAAGCGGTCCGCCGCGCACGTGAGGGCACGCTCCCGAAGACGGTGGCCGGGATGGACCTGGAGCTGCTGGTCCAGGCGCTCGCGGATTGAGCCGTCGCGCCGCCGATGGCGTTCACGGGACGGTCGGTCGGCGAGGCTGCCCGCGCACTCATTGATCGCACCGATCACCTACTCGCGCGCACGGTCACCCGAGCACGGCTGGTATTCCTGATCGTTCCCTCATCCGAGCGCGGCCACGCCGTAGTCCCAATCGCGTTCCGACAGGCTGGCGAGGCCACCACGGCCCCCCTCCAGACCCGGTTCGGCCGGATGGACCTGTTCCTCGGTCAGGTGTGCGAGTCGCGTGCATCGGCCAACGGTATCCACACATTCGACGTTGTCAGCTACAAGTACACCCTCACGGCCGCGGGTGAGTACGAAGCGCGGCTGCGCTGGGAGTACGTCAGGCAGCCCGCTGATCCGAACGCCAGGTGGTGCCGCCACCACCTCCAGGGTGCGATGCCACTTCGGTTCGCCAACAGTCGCCCGGTGTTGCTCAACGACTTCCACCTGCCAACCGGCTGGGTCCCCATCGAGGAAGTGCTTCGCTTTTGCATCGTCGACCTGGGCGTCCGGCCGCTGAGCCCGGGCTGGCACGAGACACTCATGGAGAATCGTCGGCTCACTTCGGCAGCCGAGCGGTAGGAACCTCCGCCGTGCGCCCGCCCGGCTCCTGGACCATGGCGCCGGCTCGGCCCGCTGCCGACGGCGGATCAGCGGTCGACGCTCAGAAC
>JACCZL010000173.1 GCA_013695975.1 Chloroflexota bacterium | reverse complement strand
ACCTGCAAACAGAGGAAGGCCGGGCCTTCGCTTCGGAGCAGCTCCGGCAGCCTGGCCGCCAGCGTCGCCTCGTCGTCGATCGTCCGGGCCGAGCGGTAGCCCGCCGCCCGCGCCAGCCCGGCCAGGTCCGCGCGCCCCTCGCCCGGCGTGGGCTGCCCGCCGCTGGTGTCGTAGGTCCGGCCCTCGAGAACCACGTGGAGCAGGTTGCGCGGCGCCATCCCGGCGATCGTCACCAACGATCCCAGGTTCATCAGCAAGGAGCCGTCGCCGTCCAGGACAATCACCCGGCGGTCCGGGCGACCCAACGCGATACCCAGCCCGATCGACGAGGCCTTGCCCATGCACCCCACCACCGGCAGGTCCAGCTCCGGCCGGCGCGACACGCCGGGCCAGCCCCGCGCCGACGACATCGTCGTCACCACGATCTCGTCCGTCCGCCGCTCGGCGATCAGCTCGACGGCGCGCCTCCCGACGATCATGCTCCGTACTCCCCGCCGATCAACACCGCGACCGGCCCCGGCCGCTCCGTCGCCTGCCGGTACAGCCTCGGGACCGCCTCCGCGACGTCCTCATCCGATTCGACGATCTCGAAGGGGATTTCCCAGGCGCGCAGGATCGGCTCGAGGAACGTCGCCGCCGAGTCGTCGCTCGGCCCGCCACCCGCGTACCCTCGGTAGCCGATCAGGGCCAGCAGCGGGAGCTGCAAGTCCACCCACAGCCCCCGCACCGAGTCACCCGACTCGAACAGCCCCGTGCTCTGGATGCACACCACCGGCCGCTGGCCCGCGACGAGCAGTCCCAGCGCGATCCCGAAAGTCTCCCCCTCCCGCGCGACCGGCACCAGGGTCAGCTCCGGATCGTCGTCGAGCGTCTGGTACAAGAACCCCGACTCAGTGTCAGGCAGCCACACCATGTGGCTGACCCCGCACCGCTTGAGGGTCTCCACCATCACCCCCGCCGTCAGCCGCGCCTCGACCGTCTCCATGAGCCCTCCCACGGCCCAGTAGTATCCCAGGCGCACGGTAACAATCCCGACCGGACCCTGTCAAACACCGTGGGCTCAATCGGGCAGCTCGAGCCAGTTGCCGCCCGTCCCAAACAGCACCAGGATGCGGCGGCTGTCTGGCCCGGCCAGGAACAGCATCGTGCCCCCCTCGAAGCGCTGGACGGCGCCGTCGAGAACCTAGGCGGGGTCCTCCGGCCACGGACGCTCGCCCTTGGCTCGGGCGCTCCAGAAGCGGCTCGTCCTCACCACGTCCTCGCCGCGGACAGCAAGGATCACGCGGTCCTCCGGCCAGCCCGGCGCCACCGTGACGATCCCAACCCGCTGAGGCCCCGGCGGCCCGAGCCGGGCCCAGCCTTCGCCGCCCCCATCCTCCTCGGCCCCAACCGGTGCGCCCCCCGCTCCGGCCAGCGTCGACGCCAGCAGGATCGCCACGGCTCCAACCAGCCACCCGCGCATCGCACCCTCCCCTTCGGCCGATTCATCCAAGGCCGCTGCTCTCTGCAACGACTCGGGGATCGGACGGTGACGTAAGCCGCAGCCGGTGCTGAAGCGATCAGGCCGCGCTCGAGGCCGCCCACCGCCGGCACCCTGTTGCCACGATGCCCGTTTCGCTTGAGCTTGACACTACGCGACGTCCATGCACCGACCCCGATGCCGAGAGGCGTTGAGCAACGTGCCGGGCTGAATCTCAGTCCTCCGGCGCCAAGATGATCATCGTGCAGGCAAGACGCTCATGCGCACATGCATGAGCACCTTGATCATCTTGGGCGCCTGATGATCACCTTGGCAGCATCTTCCGGGGCCCCGCTCCCCCGGGAAGTCCGCGAAGTCCATCAGCTCCTGGTCCAGACGCCGCTCCGCCTCCGGTGTCACCAGGCCAATTGTATGCGGAGCGGAAACGGCGGCGTGTTCATCAGTCAAGCGTCGCCGATCTGGGCGATGCGGTAGGCGTCGGAGGGCCAGAGCTTCGCCCGCTCGGCGAGGTCGCGGTTGCTCTGGGCGAGCTGGATGATCGTGCCGTGGGCGCTCCTGGGCGAGATGAACGCCTCCTGCCAGGCCGGGTTGGTGTAGTCCTCGCCCACCACGCGGACCCCGGCCGCCCTGGCTTCGGTCACGCTCTGGGCCAGGTCGGCGACCATGAAGGTCATGTGATGGACCCCCTCGCCGCGGGTGGCCAGAAACTCCTGGACGAAGCCCTCGTCGCCGAGTGGGGCGATCAGCTCGATCCCACCCCCGCCCGGGAAGCGGAGGGTCAGCGTGCGGAAGCCCTGCTCGGGCCGCTCGAACAGCTCCTGGGGATCGCCGCCCAGCAGGTCACGATACAGCGACAACGCATCCTCGATGCTCCGAACGGCGATGGCGGTGTGGTCGAGCGAGCGGATCGGTAGGGTCATGGCGCCTCCAGGGGCGATGGATGCGGGGTGAGGATCGAGCGGTGCCAGGGCGCGCTCGTCCCTCGTCCCCCGTCCCTCCCCCCAGCAGGCTGCTGAAAAGGTCCCAGACGAAGGCCGTATACTGGGACGGATCATGTGTCGGCCATGGTGTCGGCTGGTAGGAGACGAGACGCGATGGCCCAAGATACCACTCCGGTCCCGGACGCGTTGCTTCAGGTGGCCACTGGCTACGCCAGTGCGCAGGTCGTCCATGCCGCGGCGCAGCTGGGACTCGCCGACCTGCTCGCCGAGGGCCCGCGGAGCGTCGAGGACCTGGCGGCCGTCACGGGCGCGCATGCTCCCTCGCTCGCGCGGCTCGTGCGTGCGCTGGCCGCCCTCGGCGTTGTTGCCGAGGCGGACGGCGGGCGCATCGAGCTCACATCGCTCGGCGCTACCCTGCGGTCCGATGTCCCCGGTTCGGTGCGGGACGCCGTCCTGTTCCTCGTCGGGGAGTGGTGCTGGCGCACCTGGGGCGGGCTCCTGCACAGCGTGCGCACCGGCGAGCCGGC
>JACCZL010000163.1 GCA_013695975.1 Chloroflexota bacterium | reverse complement strand
GAGAGGCGCCGACGCCGAGACGGTTGTACCATGCCCCGCGCGGCTCTCGATCCGGAGCCGCCCGCCGAGCAACCTGGCGCGCTCGCGCATGCCGGCCAGCCCGTGGTGGCCCTCGCGCCGGACCCGCGGGTCGAAGCCGACCCCGTCGTCGTGGACCGAGAGGCGGACCGCGCGCCCGTCCGCCCGTAGCCTGATCTCGACCGATTTCGCCCTTGCATGGGCGCGGACGTTGGCGAGCGCTTCCCGAGCGATCCGGAACAGCTCGGCCTCGACGCGGAGTGGGAGGGTCTGGCTCCCGCCGGCGCGGACGTAAACCCGCACCCCAGTTTCGGAGGTAACGCTACGCGCCAGCGCTCCGAGCGCTTCGGCGAGGGGCTTGCCGGCCGGCGGTCCGGTTCGGAGGTCAAGGACCGAGCGGCGGGCCTCCTCGAGGGCCTCGCGAGTCGTCGCAAGGGCTCGCTCGAGGCGCTGGCGTGCCCGTTCCGGGTCGCCTGTCAGGTGGGGCAGGGCTCCCTCGATGTGCAGGCCGATCGCGGTCAGGTCCTGGGCCAGGGTGTCGTGGATCTCGCGGGCGATCCGGGCGCGCTCCTCGGCGCGAGCGAGGCGGATGCTCTCCTCGGCCAGGCGGGCCCGCTCGATGGCGACCCCTACCTGGTAGCCGATCGTCGAGAGCAGGCGGAGCTCCTGACGAGTCAGCTTTCGCCAGGCCGGGCCGGTCAGGTTCATGATCCCGAGTCGTTTTTCGCCGAAGTAGAGCGGAATGCTGGCGTGGTAGCGCAGCCCGCTGGTAAGCTCGGCGGCCTTGCCGCGGACGGCCGGACGGAGCCGGCTGCACTCCATGACGTCGATGTTCTCCGAGGTCAGCTCGCCCTCCCGAAAGGCCCCGATGCACCAGCAGTGGCTCCCGGTCATCCGCACCGGCTCCTGGAGGTAGGGTGGCAGCTCCCGGGCGGCCGCGCTGTAGAACTGGTCGGTCTCCGGGTCGAGCAGCCAGACCCAGCCGGTCCGCAGCCCGAGCAGGTCAGCGACCAACGCGAGGGTCCGCTCAAGCGCCCGCTGGACGTCTGGCGAGCTGTTCAGTGCCTCGGCGATGGCGTTGAGGATGCCGAGTCGTCTGGCTTCGGCGAGCGCAGCCAACGATCAGCCTTACCCGGCCGCGATGGCTTCGCCAAGGGCGATCGACAGGTCGCGGCCGCTCTGGTAACGTCCCGCGGGGTCTTTGGCCAGCGCCTTGAGGACGACCTGCTCGACGGCCGGCGAGAGTCCCGGCGCGTACTCACGCGGGGAGGGCGGCTCGACGTTGAGCTGGGCGTGGAGGACGGCGAGCGGGGTGTCGGCGCGGAAGGGCGGGCGGCCGGCCAGCATCTCGTAGAGGACGACGCCGAGCGAGTAGAGGTCGGCGCGGTGATCGGACTCGTCGCCCTGGATCAGCTCGGGGGCCATGTACTCAGGGGTCCCGACGAACTGGCCGGTCAGCGTCAGCGACGCCTCGCCGATCAGCTTGGCGATCCCGAAGTCGGTCAGGACGACCCGCTCGGTCGGCGTCAGCATGATATTAGCCGGCTTGATGTCGCGGTGGTAGACCGGCTGCCGCTGGTGGTGGGCGTGGTCGAGGGCGTCAGCCACCTGACCGACGAGGCGGTCGGTCCGCCGCGGCTCGAGCGGGCTCTCGCGCTGGATCACCTTCTGGAGATCCTCGCCGTCGATCCAGGCCATCACGATCTGGAGCTCGTCGTCGACGAACTCGGCATCGTAGATCGTGACGATGTTCGGGTGCTGGAGCATTGCCGCGAGCTGGGCCTCGCGGAGAAAGCGGCGGCGGAACTGTGACTGGGCGCTGAGGTTGGGGTGCATCACCTTGACCGCCACCCAGCGGCGGAGGCGGGTGTCGTAAGCGCGGTAGACCGAGCCCATCCCGCCCCGAGCGATCAGCGCCCGATGCTGGTAGCGGTTGGTCAGGGTCGGGTCGTCAGAGCCGATCGGCGTCGTGGGGGGCGGCGTCGGGAGCCGAGCCCCCGACAGTGGGGCGACCGGCAGGCCGGCCGGCCGAGGCGTCTCGGGCTCGATCGCCGCCACGCTACCGACTGGTCCAAACGCCTTTGGCGGGTAGCCATCAGGACCGTTTCCCGGCCCGCTCGCGTCCGTCCGATCGAACGGTCCGTAAGGGCTCGTGGGCTCACTGGGCAGGGCCGGCTGGGGCAGCCGCGGCTCTGGCGGGTCGTTTCGGAGCGGGTAGGCCGCGGCTGGCGCGAGGCGCGGGTAAGCGGCAGTCTGCGAGGCGGGCTCCGAGCGCCGTCGGCGCAGCAGCAGCAGGGCTAGGAGGCCCAGCCCGATCCCAGCCGCCAGCACGGCCAGCCCGAGGAGCATCAAGGGGAAGGAGGCGTCAGACGAGGGATCGCTCGGCGGTGCGGTCACGGGCGGCTTCGCACTGCTGGCCGGGGTAGCGACCGCCCCAACGGACGGGCCGGGCGTCGGCGTCGGCGGGGCCGGCGTCGCGCTGGGCGGGATCGGTGTGGGCGGGACGGGCGTTGCTGTCG
>JACCZL010000157.1 GCA_013695975.1 Chloroflexota bacterium | reverse complement strand
CCCAGCGGTAGACGATCAGGTCCGGCACGAAGGACGCCTCGCCGAACGTCACCCTCGTCTCGGGGAAGGCGCGCGCCAGGCGGCGTTCTTGGCCGAACAGCTCGAAGCGCAAGTAGATCCGGCCCTTGAGCGTGCCGTGGGGCCCGAGCGGCGACATCTTCCGGGTCACCCTCCCGTCGAGGTACTCGAGGGCCGGCTCGGCCTCGGGAAGCTTCAGGAACTGTTCGAGGGTGAGCCGTCGTTGGGTGATCGCCATGCCCGATCTCCTGATTCGCCCGTGGCATGATAGCAGGGGCGTGATCGCTCCACGCCGCTCAGGTGGATGACGCGGCACCCGCCCGGCAGCGCCCTCGACCCGCGCCAGGCCGGCCACTCGGGAGCTGAGCAGTAACGGTGAGGCCGTCATCCGCTCCTCACCGATGTCGGGGTGGGGCGGCGGACCGAGGCGGAGTCGGCGCAAGGGATGTGCAACTCAATGGTTGCACGACGTTTGTGGATGTGCTACCATCGAGTTGCACATCAATTGGAGGGAGTCGAATGGTACCAGAGCAGATCGAGCGAGACATCTTCGTCGCCGCCCCTGTGGAACGGGTGTGGGCGGCGCTGACCGAGTCCGAGCATGTCGGCACGTGGTTCGGCGACGCGGGGGCCGAGGTCGACCTGCGACCGGGCGGGGCGCTGGTGATTCGATGGAAGGAGTACGGCAGCTACCATGCAAGGGTCGAGCGGGTCGAGCCGCGGCGTCTGTTCTCCTACCGAGGGGCTCGGTCCGCCGACGAGGAGCCACGCGCCGGCAACTCCACGTTCGTCGAGTTCACCCTGAGCCCCGAGGGCGATGGCACGCGACTGCGGGTCGTCGAGAGCGGTTTCTCCGGCCTGGACGGGACGGCGGAGGAGCAGGCGGAGTACGCTGAGGGGAACACTGAAGGTTGGACGCTGGAGCTGGACGAGCTCCGAGCGTACCTGGGGCGGCCGGCGGGGTGATGTAGCGGGGATGATCGAGCGGGTCGACGAGGTCGACGACGTACTCGCCGCTCTGGCCGATCCGACGCGCCGGCGGCTGCTGGACGCCCTCGCCGCCCGCGGCGAGGCGACCGCCACCACGCTCGCCCGCGACCTACCAGTCACGCGACAGGCGGTTGTGAAGCACCTCGCGGTGCTCGGCCGGGCCCATCTCGTCGCTGGCCGCCGGTCGGGCCGCGAGGTGCGCTATGCGGTCCGCCCGGAGCGGGTCGATGCGACCGCCCGCTGGATGGCCCGGGTCGCCGCCGAGTTGGACGCCCGGCTGGCGACGATCAAGCGCATCGCCGAGGCCGCTGCCGAACCCGGACATCCGCCCGCCGACCATCAGCCCGATGCCCAGGAGGTCTCATGACGAACCCGACACGCCGTGAGCATCAGTCGCGGACTCCTGGCCGCCGAACGCGAGCGCCGCGTCGCACACGTGGACGAAGCCGAGACCGCGCAGGAGGTCGCGGTCGGGTGCCGTCCGAGCCGGCCCTCACGGCGCGTAGCGGCCCTGGACCAGGCCGCGCAGGGATGCCGGGACCGCCGCCTCGTCGCCGCCGACGAGCACGCCGGCCGGCAGGAAGCCACGCCGGGCGACCAGTGGGCTACCGTGGGGTGCGGTGCAGAGTTGTGCGGACGACGGTGGATGTAGGGGCGACCGGCCGGGACGTGCTACGCTGAGGTGCGCTCGACGCCACGCCGGAGGTGCAATGTCTGGGCCTGTCGAATCGGGGGCGGGAGACGCGGCGAGGGTGACCCTGCACGCGCACGGGGAGCTGACCACCAGGCTGGGGCGGGCGCGCGGGGGCATCGAGGTCGCGGTCGTGCCCGGGGCCACGATCCGCGACCTGCTGGCACAGCTCGAGGTGCCGGCCGGCGAGGTCTGGGTCTGCTCGCGCAACGGGGCGCTGGCGAAGCTGGACGACCCGCTGGCCGACGGCGACGTCGTGGAGATGTTTTCACCCGTCGCTGGCGGCTGACGCGCATCGGGAAACAGTCGTAGGGGTGCATGGCGTGCGCAGGCCCCAACGATGCCGGTCTACGGCGACTGTCGGGCGGCCATCACGGGCGCACGCCGTGCGCCCCTACGGGAAAGGGGGCCGCCTGTTTGGCGTACTCTTCGAGGCCTAGCTCCCGGAGCGTCTCGGGGGTTGGGATGCCCTGGTCGTCCCAGCCGTTGCGGCGGTAGTGCCACTTGAGGGCGGCGTCGAGCTCGGCCTCGTCGAGGGGTTGACCGGTGGCCGAATTGTCGTGGCGGAAGCGGTCGAAGAACCGCTTGGGCAGGGCATCGTCCTTGCCGGTCATGCCCTCGCGCAAATTGTAGAGGCGCGAGATCGTCGCGGTGCGGCGACCGGCTTCGAGCAGCTCGTCGATGTCGGTGTCCCAGCCGGTCATGCCGTTGATCACACCGACCATCTGGGACGGCGAGTAGGGCAGGAAGTGGCAAAGCCCGACCGAGTCGGTGAAGTGCCGCCAGGTGGTAAAGGTGTAGTGCAACTCGAGCTTGTTCTCGTCGAAGCCGTGGGCCTGGATCGGCTGGAAGTCCTTGTACTCCCGCATCCGGGTGAGGGCCGGGCCCTCGGCCCCGAAGACGGTGTCGTGCATGTTGTGCATGTGGTCGGCGCCAGTCGGCGAGACCATGTAGCCCATGCCGAGGGCGTGCTTGATCCTCGGCTCGTGCAGCGGCAGCTCCTGGCCCTTGACGTGGAGGGCGAACTCTTCAGTCCCGCGGCCGATCTGCTCGCTGGCCCGCTTCACGCCCTCGGCCAGGAGGTTGCCGAGCGGCCCCTCGCGGTGGCCGATCAACTCGACGGCGCGCATCATCGCCTCGGTGTCGCCGAAGCGCAGCTCGACGCCGCCGGTGTCGTCGGTGGTGAGCAGCCCCTTCTCGAAGGCCTCCATCGCCCAGGCGATCGACATGCCGGTCGATATGCTGTCCAGGCCGAGCGCCGCGCAGCGCTC
>JACCZL010000151.1 GCA_013695975.1 Chloroflexota bacterium | reverse complement strand
CAGCGCTGGCCGGCGTACCTGTCGCGGGCCGCGCCTCAGGGGGACGGCAGGCTCTACTCGCTGATACCGCCGTGGCTGTGGCCGCGAGTCTCGTGGAACCTGCGGCGGTTCCTGGCCACGCGCTAAGGGGGCGTCAAAGAACAAGTTCCCGACTGACGTCGGTGGGGACGGCGTCGGAACTGAGGGTCGGTCGAGGTCGAAGGGTGTAATTCCAGGTTGGGCAGATGGCGTGGCGTTCGAGGTTGAGGGTAGCCATGTCGGCATCGGAGACGGATTCGCCGGTCTTGTAAAGACCCTCGTGGAGGGCGGCGCGGACGGTCAAGCCGGTCTCGGTCTTGGTGCCACGCAGGTAGCCGAGCATGGTCTCCCAGGAATGCAACGGCTGGCCGGCCCAGTTCGAACTGATCGGCCCGAACAACCGATGCTCGATCGGATTCCACTTCGAACAGCCGGTCGGGTAGTGGCAGACGGTCACCGTCAGGCCGAAATGGTCACAGAGTTGCGCTTGGAGCTGCGATTTCCAGACCCGCGAGCGGGCACTGTTGCTCCCGCCCGCGTCGGCCAGAATGAGCAGCTCGCTGGCGGCGGGGAACACGGTCTGCCCCTCACTCTCCCACCAGCGTGCGAGCATCTCGACGGCAAACCGTGGGGTATCGGCCGACTGTCCGACGTAGACCGTGCCACGGTTGTGGGTCAGGTCATAGATGCCGTAGGGCACCGCCCGACCCAGCGCGTCCTGGGGAAAGTCATGGGCGTTGACGGCTTCGGCCGTCTGACTCCAGACCCGCCCGCCGTTCTTGAAGGCGCCGATCAGTTCCTTCTTCTTGGTGTCGATGCTGAGCTGGGGGTGCCCAGCCGTCGTGAACGCCTGCCGCTGCTGCGCGATGGACTGGAACTGCCGATCGCGATCCGGATGCCCGGCGCGCGGCTCGAGTTGCTTGGTGTTGGCATGCAGCCGATACCCCAGATCATCCAGCAACCGCCGGACGGTCGGCGGGCTCGCGGGATGCCCGGCCGCGCCCAGTTCCCGGCTCAGCTCCCGCGGGCTGACGCGGACCCACTTCTGCTCACTCATCGGGTCGCCGGCCGTGACCGGCTCGACGACCTCCTGCAACACGGTCACGATGGCCGGATCTTTTTTTCAACCGGCGGCCGACCGCCCCCGGGCCGCCGTTGCCGCTTGACCGGCACGTCGGCCAGCGAGCCCGCCACTTCCTCCTGGCCCCGACGGACCGTCTTCTCGTCCAAGCCGGTGATCTGCGCGACCAGGCGCGCTCCCCCGTGCCCCAGCCGATTCGCCTCGACCGCGGCATACCATCGTCGCTGCGCTTCGTCCAGCCGACTCACCAGCAGGTTCATTTGCTCATGCAGCACCCGATCCGGGTGCTCGTCCACGGCCTGGCACCGTGGGCATTGGCACACACCGACATCGATTGAACTCATGGACGCCACCTGTAGGACTAGTGGTTCGATGGTTCATCCTACACTCCACTCGACGTCCGTCCCACGCCATCCTGTCCAAAACGGGAGGTTGATTCTTGACGACCCCTAAGCTAGAACGCCCGATGCGCCCGCGCCGACTCCACGACCTGGACAAGCTGGCCCGCCTGACTCGCGACCTGCCTCGATTCTTGCGCGCCCCGCTCAGCTTCGACCAGGCGCTCACCACCGTGAGGCGCCGGCTCGCCGAACGCGAGGTGCGCTTCCTTCGGATCGTCGAGCGGGCGATCTACGAGCGACCGACCAGTCCGTACCGTCAGCTCCTGCAGTTGGTTGGTTGCGAGCTGGGCGACCTTCGCGCGCTGACGGCCGCCGAGGGCCTGGAGGGCGCGCTTCGCGAGCTCGCCGCGCGCGGGGCCTATCTCTCGTTCGACGAGTTCAAGGGACGCAGCCCGGTCGTCCGCGGCAGCCGCACGTTCCACTTCCGCGAAAGCGACTTCGACAACCCCTTCATCATCCCGCACATCGAGGCCTGGTCCGGCGGGACGCGGGGCCCTCGAACGTCGGTGAAGATGACGCTGCCGTACTTCGCCGATCTGGCGGCCAGCACGGCGATCGCCTTTCGGGCGCATCGCCTCGGCAACGACGAGCACGCGGTCTGGCTCCAGGGCTTCACCCCGGGCTTCATCTACGCCAAGCTGGGCCGTCCGACCCCGGCCTGGTTCTATCCCAGCGAGCCGCTGTCACCGCGACTGGCGCTGGCATCCTGGTACATCGCGCTGCTCGGTCGCGCGAGCGGCCATCCCCTGCCGCGGCCGCGCCTCCTGGCGGTCCAGGCGCCTGACCGTCTGGTCGACTGGCTGGCGAAGCGACAGCGGAAGGGCAGGGTGCTCTGCGTCACGACCTACGCCAGCTCGGCCGTGCGGGTCTGCCTTCGAGCGCGCGAGCGGAGGCTCACGCTGGAGGGCGTCTGCTTCATCACCCTGGGCGAGCCCTTCACCGAGGCCAAGCGCCAGGCGCTCGACGCCGTCGGCGCACGCGCGATCGTCCGTTACGCCTTCACGGAAGCCGGGATCATCGGCTATGCTTGCGGCACCCCGCGGGCGTCCGATGACCTCCACTTCCTGAGCGACAGCTATGGTCTGGTTCAGCGTCCGCGGGCAGTTGGCGCCGATGGACCGGTGGTCGACGCATTGCTCTTCACCTCGTTGCTCCCTACCGCTCCCAAGATCCTGCTCAACGTGGAGAGTGGCGACTACGGCCGCGTGGAGCGGCGGGCCTGTGGCTGCGCCCAGGGCGCCGCCGGCCTCGACGTCCACCTCTCCGAGATTCGCAGCTTCGAAAAGCTGAGCAGCGAGGGGATGACGTTCGTGCAGACCGACCTCCTGCACATCCTGGAGGAAGTCCTGCCGGCCCGCTTCGGCGGGACCGGCGCCGACTACCAGGTCATCGAGCAGGAGGGTGAGCACGGCATCGGGGGGCTGGTGCTCCTTGCCAGTCCGGCCGTCGGGCCGATCGACGAGGACCGGCTCCGCTCGCCCTTCCTCGCCAGCCTCGGAGGCGGGCATGCCGTGGACCGCTTCGGGGCGAGGATCTGGGCCGACGCCGGCACGGTCCAGGTCAAGCGCGACTGGCCGGTGCCGACCGGGGCGGGCAAGATCCTGCCATTTCACCTGCTCGGGACTGGCCCGGGACGGGATTCCGCTTCGCCTCCGCGACCGCGATGAGGGACGGTCCCATCTCGGAGCTGGACGACGCATCCAACGGGCGGGTCATTTCGATCGACCCGCTGGCCGATCCACGCTGGGACGCCTTCCTCGCCCAGCATCCTGAGGCCCGACTCGCCCACAGCTCCTCCTGGCTGGAGGTCGTCCAGCGCACGTACGGCTACCGGCCGGCCCATCTGGCCTATGAGAGCGCCGAAAGCATCCTCGGCGTCCTGCCACTGGTTTCGGTCCGCAGCCCCTTGACCGGAAGTCGGCTGGTCTCGCTGCCATTCTCCGGGCCGGCCGGCCCCATCGGCAGGTCGCCGAGCGTGATCGACGCGCTCGTCGGCGCCGCGCTCAAGGTCACGTCGCAGGGTAGGTACAGTTACCTGAACATCCAGAGCATGGCCGGGCAGCTGACACCGGATGATGGTCGACTCACGAGGCTGAACCCGTTTGTCTGCTCGCTCCTGCCGCTGTCGGACGATCCGGTTCAGGTCTGGAACGGCATCCCGTTCAAGGCACTCAAGCAAGAGATCAAGCAAGCTCGCACGCGGGGCGTGACGGTCAGCGTTTCCGACGATCTCGCCGACCTGCGAGCCTTCTACGAGCTGTCAGTCCAGACATCCAGGAAACACGGCCTGCCGCCACAGCCGTATGCTCTCTTCGAGTCGATGTGGGGGATCCTGAAGCCCAAGCAGATGCTCTCGCTGTTCGTCGCCACGCTGAACGATCGAGTCATCGGCGCCCAGATCTGTTTCCAGTTCAAGGACATCTTCAGCGCCGGCTACGTCGGGACCGACTATCGGGCCCTGAAATATTACCATCCGATCAAGCTCCTAGACTGGTCGGCGATCGAATGGGCTTGCTCCAACGGCTTCCGCCATTTCGACTTGTTGCAGTCTCACGTTCGCAACGAGGGACTCCGCTGGTACAAGCGCAGCTTCGGGGCGATTGAAGTGCCGGTCACGTACTACTACTTCCCGAAGGTGGGCAGCACCGCCGTCCTGCGCGACGTACTCG
>JACCZL010000144.1 GCA_013695975.1 Chloroflexota bacterium | reverse complement strand
GCCCGCCGAGGCCCTCAAGCCCGCCGAGGCCCCCAAGCCGACCGCCGCTCCCGCCGCGGCGGCCCCCGCCAAACCCGGCGCCACCCTTGTCGCGGCTGGCGAGTCGATCGGCGACAACTACGACCCGAGTGTCAGCTTCCAGGGCTGGTCGCACGCCTGGACCGCTGCCAACCTGTTCGACACCCTGGTCGACAGTCGTGACGGGAAGATCTCGCCCGCCCTGGCGACCCAGTGGTCGACCTCCCCGGACCGCCTGACCTACACGTTCAAGCTACGGCCGAACGTCAAGTTCCACGATGGCACGCCGTTCGATGCCGAGGCGGTCGCCTTCAACTACATGCGCCAGATCGACGACAAACACCCGAGCTACCAGGCGCAGTCGATCACTCGGGGGGTGACCCTGGTCGGTGTGACCAAGGTCGAGGCGACCGGACCGCTGGAGGTCACGTTCACCCGCTCCCGCCCGTCAGTGGCGATGCTGGCCCAGCTCGCCCTACCCTGGGCCGGCATCATGAGCCCGACCGCGATCCAGAAGTTCGGCGCGGACTACGGCCGGAGCCCGGTCGGCACCGGCCCCTTCGTTTTCGAGAAGGGTGCCAAGGGGGACGAGGCATCGATGACCGCCTTCCCCGACTATTGGGGCACCAAGCCCTCGGTCGGCCGAGTGGTGATCCGGGCCATTCCCGACCTCTCTTCCGTCAATGCCGCCCTACTCGCTGGCGAGGTTGACTTGACCCAGAACGTCGACTTCAAGGATCTGGCGGCCCACCGACGCAACTCGAGACTCAAGGTCGAGGTCGTCCCCGGCGCGAGCTACGGGTACCTGGCCGTCAACAATCAGGCACCGAATCTCAAGGATGTCCGAGTGCGGCGTGCCCTGGCGCATGCCATCGATAGCAGGCAGATCATCGACGTGATCTTGTACGGTGAGGCCGAGCCGCCGGCCGGCTTCCTGACGCCGCCGGTCCCCGGCTATGCAAAGGAGCTGCTGAACTACTACCCGTACGATCAGGCGAAAGCCAGGGCCCTGCTCGCCGAAGCCGGGATGGCCGATCTGGCCCTCAACCTCTGGGCGCCGAGCAACGGCTTCTGGCCCGGAATGGCCGAGCTGATGCAGGCGGAGCTGGCCAAAGTCGGCGTGAAGATCAGCGTCGAGAAGATCGATCCGGCCCGCTTCGGTGGGCAGGTCTCGGAGGGGAAGCACGACCTCTTCATCTGGGATGGCAGTCAGAGCTCGGCCGACCCCGGCGAGTTGATGAACAGCTTCTTCCTGTCCAGCAACCCCCGATCGATGGGGCGCTACGGCTTCAACAACAAGGAGTTCGACGATCTGGTGGCCGCCCAGGACGCCGAGGCCGACGAGGCCAAGCGCCAGCCGATCCTGCTGCAGGCGCAGAAGCTCCTGCTGGACCAGGTCCCGCAGGTCTTCCTTTACCACGGCCGCTTCGCGACCGTGATGTCGTCGCGGGTCCAGGGATTCAAGACCCTCCCGTTCCGACACGCGGTGTACTTCAACGGGATCACGCTTTCCTGAGGCCGCGCCGAGCGGCGCGGCGCCTGAGCCGAGACGGGTGGCCACATGTCAGACGCCTTCGTCGCCGATGCGGACGTGCCGGCGGGCAGCAGCTGTGAGCGTGTCTCGCGTCCTCCTCGAGGGCTCCGAGCGCTGGGGCGGCGAGTCGGCCGCAACCGACTCGCTGCCCTCGGCGGCACCTTCGCGCTCGTGGTTGTGCTGCTCGGAGTGACCGCGTCGTGGGTCGCCCCGTATGACCCGATCGAGCAGAACACCGCTCGCCGACTTGAGGACCCCTCCGGCGACCATCTGCTGGGGACCGATCAGTTCGGACGCGACATCCTGTCGCGGATCCTGTTCGGGTCGCGCACGACCCTGCTCGTCTCGACGATGGCGGTGGGGATCGCCGTCGTCGTGGGCGGGACGCTCGGACTGCTGGCGGGCTACCTCGGCGGCCGGGTCGAGCGAGGCGTGACGATGCTCGTCGACGTCCTGCTCAGCTTTCCGCTCATCCTGCTAGCGATCATGGTGGTCGTGATCCTTGGGCCCGGGGTGGTGAATCTCGCCATCGCCATCGGTGTCGCTCAGGTCCCGATCTTCGCCCGACTCGGCCGTGCGCTGACGCTGGCCGCGCGCGAGCGGGAGTTCGTCGTCGCCGCCCGAGGATTGGGCGCGACGAGCGGCCGGATTATGGCCCGTCACCTGCTCCCGAACATCGCCGCCCCGCTGGGCATCCAGGCCACGACGACGCTGGCGCTGGCCGTGCTGAGCGCGACGTCGCTCAGCTTCCTTGGGCTCGGCGTGCAGCCGCCCACGCCCGATTGGGGCGCGATGATCAACGACTCCAAGCGGTTCATCTTCGACCGCCCGGAGCTCTCGCTCTACCCCGGCGCCGCGATCGCGCTGACCGTGCTCAGCCTCAATCTGCTCGGCGACGGCCTGATGGACGAGCTCGACCCGATGGCGCGGGCGCAGGGCACCTGACGGAGCCGGATCGATGCGGGGCTACGTCGTCGGTCGTTTGATCCAGCTCCCGATCATCTTGCTGGTCGTGAGTGCGACGGTCTTTTTCTCGCTGCGGCTGTCGCCCGGCGATCCGATCGACGTGGCGACCGAGAACGTGCGCGACCCCGCCGAGATCGAGCGCATCCGCCGCGAGTGGGGATTGGACCGGCCGCTGATCGTCCAGTACGTCCAGTACATCGGCGGTGTCCTCCGAGGCGACTTCGGGCGCACCTTCTTCGGAAACAAGCCGGTCAGCGACGTCCTGCGCGAGCGGTTCCCGGCCACGCTCGAGCTCGCCCTACTCGGCCTGCTGATCGGCTGTGGGCTGGGCGTGATGCTCGGCGTGGCATCGGCGGTCTGGCGGAATTCGGCTATGGACCTGGGCTTCCGGGCGATCGCGCTCCTTGGCGTTTCACTGCCGAGCTTCTGGCTCGGGCTGACATTCATCGATCTCTTCGCGCTCCGCCTTGGCTGGCTGCCGGTCCAGGGGCGCTTTGACCCGCGTGCACCGCTGGAGCCGATCACCGGACTGTACCTGCTCGATGGCCTCCTCCACGGTGACCCGTCGCTCTCGATCAAGGCGCTGACCTACCTGGCCCTCCCGGCGACGGTCCTCGGGCTGTTCGTGGCCGGTTTCGTGGCGCGGATTACCCGCGCCTCGGTCCTGGATGCGCTCCGTCAGCAGTACATCGTCACCGCCCGCGCCAAGGGGATCCCGCCGACCGCCGTCGTGGTCCGCCACGGGCTGCGCAACGCCCTGCTGCCGATTGTCACCCTGGCCGGCCTGCAGTTCGGGAACCTCCTCGGCGGCGCGGCTATCACCGAGACGGTCTTCGCCTGGCCGGGCCTGGGTCGGGCGCTGGCCGAGGCGATCTACGTGAAGGACTTCCCTCAGGTCCAGGGCAGCATCCTGCTGCTCGCGACGACCTACGTGATCGTGAACACCCTGGTCGACTTGAGCTACGGTTTCATCGATCCCCGGATCAGGAAGGGATGAGCCGCGATGTTTGACCTCGTCGTTCACGGCGGTGACCTCGTCGACGGCACCGGCGCGTCCCGCCGGCGCGCCGACCTGGGCGTTGTCGGGGGGCGAATCGTCGCCATTGGCGACCTCGGGCAGCCGGAGGCGGCTGAGCGCGTCGACGCG
>JACCZL010000113.1 GCA_013695975.1 Chloroflexota bacterium | reverse complement strand
GGTCAAGGTCGTCGGCCAGGACACCGACTCGGCCCCCTTCTCCGGCATGGCCGGCGGGAGCAAGATCACCCTCACCACCGGCGACGCTGTCGTCGAGGCCGCCCGGGACGCGCGTCGCCAGCTCTTGAGCATGCCGCCGACCAGCTCGAAGCGTCACCCGACGACCTCGATCTCGCCGACGGCCGTGTCCTTGTACGCGGCGCCCCTGACCGAAGCATCGGCATCGACCGCCTGGCCACCCTCAGCACCGAGATGGCCGGCGCCTACCCGCCAGTCTTCGGGCGCGGCTCGACGGCGATCACGGAGCGCGCGCCTGGCACCGTCGCCCACCTCGCCCGCGTCCGCGTCGATCCTGAGACTGGCGCCCCGCGCGTCGTCGGCTACGTCGCGGTCCAGGACGTCGGCTGCGCGGTCAACCCGGCCGGCATCGAGGACCAGATCCACGGCGGCGTCGCTCAGGGGATCGGCTGGGCCCTCTACGAGGGCATCGTCCACGACGAGGGCGGCCGCGTCCTGACCGGCAGCCTCCTCGACTACGCCCTGCCCAGCGCCGAGAAGATCCCGCCGATCGAGACGATCGTCCTCGAGATCCCCTCACAGTCCGGTCCCCACGGCGTCCGCGGCGTCGGCGAGCCACCGGTCATCCCGGTCGCCGCCGCTGTCGCCAACGCGATCCGCGACGCCACCGGCGCCCGCCTGACCGAGCTCCCGATCACTCCCGAGCGCCTCCACCGCGCCCTCGCCGCGCGCCAGCCTACTCCCTGACGCGCGACACGACCTGCTCCCACACTCGGCGGGCATTCGCCGCGTTGAAGGGCTGGGGGCAGGCGAAGATGACGTGGGTGGCGCCGGCGGCGACGAAGTCGCGCGCCTGCTGAGCCAGCTCGGCATCCGAGGCCGGCGCCAGGAACTGGATCGAGCGCTCGATCGCGGCCGGGTCGCGGCCGACCGCTCGGCAGTGCTCGTCGAGCACCGCGCACTTGTGGCGGAACTCCTCGGGCGTGCCCTTGGCCATGTTCCATTCGTCGGCGTGGCGGGCGACGACGTGCAGGGTCAGCTTCTCGCCGCCGCCGCCGATCACCAGCGGCGGGTAAGGCTTCTGGACGGGCTTCGGCTCGTGGTAGGCCTGCCGAACCTGGTAGTACTCGCCCTCGACGGTGGCGCGCGGCTCGGTCCAGAGGGCTTTCATGATTTGACAGGCCTCGTCCAGTCGGCGGATCCGCTCGCCGGGCGGCGGCAGGGCCAGGCCGTACTGGTGATGCTCGTCCTCGAACCAGCCGGCCCCCATCCCGACCTCGAGCCGCCCACCTGAGATGACGTCGATCGTCGTGCACATCTTGGCCAGCACCGCGGGATGGCGAAAGGTGTTGGCCGTCACCATCAGCCCGCCCCGGATCCGCGTCGTCAGCGCCAGCAACGCGGCCAGCGCGGTCCAACCCTCGTCCTCCGGCGCCGAGATATCCTCCTGATTGAGGAGATGATCGTGTCCCCAGGCCGTGTCGAAGCCCAGCTCGTCGGCCGCGAGCCAGGCGTCGCGCATCCCCTCATAGGATCCGCCCATCTGCGCCGTCTTGATCCCGAAGCGCACTCGTCTCTCGGCCACGGCTACCCTCCCAGCATGCGAGCGCCGGCGCACCGCCGGATGGCCGCGATTATACGGCCCCCCACCGCGGGGCGGCCTTACTCCGGGAAGAAGATGTAGTTCGGGCGCTCGTAGGCGACCTGGAAGCCGGTTCGCAGCATGTTGTGGAAGGACGGATTCGGGTGCTCTGGAGTGTCCAGGAAGGTCTCGATGACGAGCCAGCGGCAGCCGAGCGCCGCCGCCTCCCTGAGGCGGCGAGTGATGAGTGCCCCCTGCCCGCCCCTTCGCCGATGCGACGGCAGCGTGCCCGCCATAGCGAGTAAGCCCACCTGGTCGTGTACGTAGAGGGCGCCCGCCGCGACCGCCGTCTCCCCGTCGAAGCCGAGGTAGTGCCGCCACCCGGCCCGGCCAACCAGCGGGGTGAGGAGGACCCCGTACTCCCGCGGCAGCTCGAACGCGACGCAGATCACGTCCGCGAACCCTTCGGCGTGCTCCCGCCCGATCTGCTCGATCCGCAGGTCGGTCCGAATCTCGGGCGGAGGCTCGATCCCGCGGATCAGGTTGACCCAGTTGTCCTTGCGCGGCAGGCCGCGCGCTTCCAGGCGGGCATGCAGCTCCTCGGTGAGCGCGGCGGGGCTCATTTGCACCATGAAGCGCACCTTCGCCCGGCCGTACAGCTCGTAGATCCTGTCGATGGTCTCGTCAGTGACCGGCTCGGCCAGACCGAGGCCGACGATCCGATTCAGCATCGGCACGTCGACCCGCCGGATGGCCATCGCCGTCGCCGGCCCGATCCGCCCGAGGCCGACGTCGTAGCGGGCCACGACCTCGGGCGGCATCGCCCGCACGGTGTCCTCGAGCGAGCGCGCCTGGACAAACTCGACGATCTCGGCCATCTCGCGTTCGGAGAGCGCGGCGAGCGCGCCGGTCGTCGGGGCCTCGGCCGGCCGCTCCGGCACTGAAGTGGATCCGGTATTCATGCTTGCTCCTCCACTCGCTCAGGGTACCAGGCGATAGAACCGCCAGAAGTCGTTCTCGATCGGCAGGACCTCGACGGCTCGGAATCCGGCCTCGG
>JACCZL010000049.1 GCA_013695975.1 Chloroflexota bacterium | reverse complement strand
GCTTGAGCGGAAGCAAGAGGAGGTCGATCGGCGTGCGCCCGCGATTCATCTGGCTGAAGAAGTAATCGCCGAGCTCCGTCCCACCCTCGGGTCGCAGGAACGGCCAAACCGGACTGCCCAGCCAGAGCCAGTTCTTGACGTACCAGGGGGCCGCGACCAGCGCGGCCGGCACCGCGAAGAGGGCCGCCAACCGGACGAGCCTGACCAGGTCTCGCCGACCACTCCGCGTCACCTCGACGACGATGCCGAGACCGATGCCCGCGCAGGTCAGAACGCCGAGATACTTGCTACCGAGCGAGAGACCGCCGGCCAGACCGGCCAGGACCAGCCATCGCTCCGCACGATCCTGCATCCATACCAGGAAGGCGTACACGGCGAGAAAGTCGAAGTAGGCCCAGCCGTAGTCGATGTTGGCGATCGGGGCGTAGAAACCGAGGGACGGTGACGAGAGGACGATCGATCCCGCGAAGAGGCCGACACGCGGGCCATAGGTTCGCTTGCCAAGGCTGTACGCGGCCAACGCGGTGAGGACGGCGAAGGTCAGGTGCAGGACGTTGGACAGCTCGTCGCTGCCGAAGGCCAGCCCGAGTAGGAAGAGCATCTCGACGGTGAATGGCATGTTGGCCTGCTGCAGCTCGGGCCAGGCCACGAAGCGCCCCAGTTCGAGAAACTCACGCGGACCGGCCAGGTGATAGAGCATGGCGTCGTAGCCGGTGGGCGGCGCGAGCGCCAGCAGGGTCAGCATCACCACGATTACCACCGATAGGGGCAACACGAGCCCCAGGATCGGCTCGGTCCGGAGGCGGCGCCTCTCGGCTGCCCAGGCGCGGCCCCAGGTCGGCACGGCGGCGACCAGCTCCGCGAGCTCGGCTCGCAGGGCAACCGCGAGGATGGCGAGGAGGAGCGCCAGCGCCCAGAGGTAGAGGAGCCCCAGGAAGCCCCAGGCGAGGACAAGGTACGCCACGCCGCCGAGGCCGAGCCCCAGAGCAAACAGCATCGTCTCCAATCCGAGCTCTCGGCCGAGGCCGACGAGCCGGAGGATTCGCACCCCGAGGGCGCCGCCGATCCAGAGCAGACCGCCAAGGAGCACCAGCGCGAACAGGTGGCTGGCGAGTACCCAGGGGCTGGGCTGGTCTGGGGGCAGTGTCGACGCGTACCAGTGGGCCGCGACGACGCAGCCGACGACTCCGAGCGTCCAGGCGATCCGAGGTCGCGACCGTGAGAGGCTCGCCATCTCGATCGGCGATGTAGCCAGCGTCATCCCTTCGTTACCTCCTCAGCCCAGGTGCGCGGCAACGATCGTTCGCGGCCGACACTCGGAACGGGCAGGGCGCTCGCCGAGGGACGGGGTGACACAGCCGTGGACCTGAGCCCTCCGTCCAATCGGTAGCGGGGGCGCCACCTCGTACACGGTCACGTCGGCGTAGGTGGCGACGCGGACGAGATCGGCGGTGAGGATCGGCAGGGAGCCTCCCCGCGCCCGCTCGATGGGGCCGTAGACGACGTAGCGAATGTTGTTGGCCGCCAGGAAGCGCCGACGCTCCTCCGGCTGCAAGTCACCACGGTAGAAGCGGCGGGTCGCCGCCTGTTTGGGGCCGTGGTCGAGCGTCGCCACCCAGTGCCCGACGAAGACTCGACCGGGGATGAAGGCAGCGAGGTAGTTGCCAGTGGCGTTCTCGGCCAGAACGACGTCGTTCGGTCCCATCGTGCCGGCCAGCCAGAGGGCTGTGTCTTTCAACGAGCGGGACTGGAATACCCCGCTGCCGGGAGCTGCTGCCTGCGCGGCGAAACCGCTGGCCTCGTTCAGGGCTCGGCCATACGGGTCGCTCGCTTCTCTGATGGCAGCGGCGTAGAGGATCGCCGTCGAGCCGAACAGCACTTGTGCGAGCAGGAGCGTCGAAAGCGGACGGAGCAGCGAGCGTGGGAAGCGCCGCTCGCGCCGCGCCCACCGCCAGACCGGCTCCAGGCCGACGGCGGCGACCACGGCCAGGAGTGGGTGCAAGCCGAAAGCGAAACGCCGCTGAACCTGGAGCGGGGCATACATCAGCCCCAGGCTCAGGGCGATCCAGACCAGGACAAACCAGGTGCCGGGCGTCGGCCGGCGGAGGAATCCCCGCAGACCACTCAGCGTGAACACCAGGAGCCCGCCGAGCCCGAGCACGAGCTGGATCGGGGGCGGGCTCGGCTGGACGTTCTGCTGACCGTAGGTGAGGCTCCAGAAGGGGTCTGCCGCGAAGGCGAGCAGGTTGTACGCGAGCAGCGGGGCCGAGCCAAGGAGGATGGTGATCCCGCTCCAGATCGCACGGCGCGGGAGCGCTCGCGATGGCAGCCACATCAGGCCGAGATGGACGGTGACCACCGCGCACAGCGTCACCAGACTGAAGGGGTTGGTCAGGCCGAGCGCGAGCGCCATGGCACCGGCCACGGCCGGGTTCGCGACCGAGGTGGAGGTCCAGGAGACCAGATAGTAGCGAGCGGCCAGCAGGAGGAAGGCCAGGCCAAGCTGAAGGTGCGGGGCGGTCAGGAGAACCAGGAAGGTGTTGACCTCGGGCCAGTTCAGCTCGGCGGGAGTCGTGCCGAGCTCGGCGCCGACGACGCGAGCCCCCACGGCGAAGACGGCCAGGCCCGACGTGAAGAGGGTCAGGACGAAGGCGAGGCGACGCCGATGGACGGTCGACAGCACGGCGCTGGCAAAGGCATACACCGCCACCAAGAGCACTGCCCGCGCCGCGACTTCGGCCAGGTGGTAGGCCAGCTCGAAATCCAGGCCGAGCGCCGCGGCGAGCTTGCCGAGGGCGACATAGAGCGTGTACATGAAGACGGGGTCGTGCGGTTCGCCGGTCAGGTGATCGTGGATCAGCCAGGACCCACTCGAGGCCCCTTCGCGCATCGCCGCCGCGTACTGGGCATAGTCGTGGGGGGCCCAGATGCTGACGAAGACGCGGTCGGGGAGAGTCTGGGAGTAGGCGAAAAGGAAGGGCAGCTCGATCAGGATCAGGGTGGCGATGGCGGCGACCGCGACCCAGCGCCATTCGGCGCCGACGCGATCCCTCACGCTGGACCGGGCAGACTCCCACCCACCCAACCAGGGCACGAGGGCCGACTCGTCAGTTGACGGTGGGCACGGTGGCTGGCCCCTTGCTGGCGCCACCACGCGCGTGTGGACGTCGAGTGTCTCCATCGTGAGCGGCCCCGATGTCGACGGGTGGCGAAAATGGAGCCCGTCGTGCTCACCCACCCGTCGGCATTCGGCAGAACGGGGTCCGATGGAGAAAGGTGATGCGCGCGGAGCAGGCAACACTTCGTCGGAACGGTCGCCACCTGAGCCTCTGATACAATGCCCCTTGGAGGAGCCGCCCGGGGGCACGATGATCGCGATACTCGACTACGGGGCCGGCAACCTGCGCAGCGTCGCCAGGGCGGTCGAGGTCGCCGGCGAGCGGCCGGTGGTGACGAGCGATCGGTCAACGATCGCCGCTGCTGATGGGTTGGTCGTGCCGGGACAGGGGTCCGCCGTCGACGCGATGCGGAACCTCGAGCGGCTCGAGCTCGTCGAACCGCTCAAGCGCTACGTCGCCTCGGGCCGCCCCTTCCTTGGGGTCTGCCTGGGCGAGCAGATCATCTTCGAGTCGAGCGACGAGGGCGACCAGCCGTGCCTTGGCCTCTTGCCGGGAACCTGCCGGCGGCTGCCATCGGACGCGGGCAAGGTGCCCCACATGGGCTGGAACTCGGTACGCTTCCGTCGGCCGCACCCCCTGCTCGAGGGCGTGCCAGATGGGGCCTACTTTTACTTCGTCCACTCCTATTACGTCGACCCGGCCGACCCGTCGGTGGTCCTCGGCGAGACTGACTACGGGGTGACCTTTGCCTCGATCGTCGCCTCAGGCAACGTCTTCGCGACCCAGTTTCATCCGGAGAAGAGCGCCAACGACGGGCTGCGGATCTACGCCAACTTCGTCAGGACCTGCGCTGGGACTAGCCTGGGGTCGGCGGTCCCGGCGTCGGCCTCGAGCGGTGTTTAGGGTCATCCCGGCCATCGATCTCCAGGGCGGGCGCGCGGTCCAACTGGCCCAGGGCGACTTCGAGCGCTCGACCGTCTTCGGCGACGACCCGCCGGCGGTGGCCCGGCGCTGGGAGGCGGCCGGGGCCGAGCTGGTCCACGTCGTCGACCTCGACGGTGCGCGCGAGGGGGGGCCGCGACAGCTCTCACTCGTCGGCCAGATCGTGCGGGCGATCGGCGTGCCGGTCCAGCTTGGCGGGGGCTTGCGGTCGGCGGACGATGTCGAAGCGGCGTTCGCGGAGGGCGTGGCCCAGGTGGTCCTCGGGACCGCCGCGATCGAGGACGCGGCGCTCCTCGACGCCAGCGTGGAGCGCTTCGGCGAGCGGATCGCGGTCGGGATCGACGCCCGCGATGGTCGCGTCGCCATCCGCGGCTGGCGCGACCTGTCTGATCGGGACGCGCTCGGCTTCGCCCGGGCGCTCGCCACTCGCGGCGTTCGCACCATCGTGTACACCGACATCGTCCGCGACGGAATGCTGGGCGGGCCGAACGTCGCCGCCACCGGGCGGATGGTCGCCGCCGTGCCGGAGGTCGAGGTGATCGCCTCGGGCGGGGTCAGCGGTCCCGACGATCTGCTCGCGCTGGCGG
>JACCZL010000047.1 GCA_013695975.1 Chloroflexota bacterium | reverse complement strand
GTATGCTCGCGCTCATCTTCGGGGTGAGCGCCTACGCCACCTCCACGGTCCTGGCGGCGTTCATGGCCGGCCTGGCGATCGGCGGGTTCCTCGCCGGGCGGGCAGCCGACCGCGTGCGGAGTCCCCTACTGCTGTATGGCGTGGTCGAGGTGCTGATCGGTCTGACCGGCGCGCTCACGCCCGTGGCATTCGATGCCTTGCAGGACGTCTACCCCGCGCTGTACGGCGCGTTCGGCGGATCCGCGCTGACACCCCTGGTCCGCTTCGCGATCGTCTTCGGAGTGCTGCTAGTCCCGACGGCGTTGATGGGCGCCAGCTTTCCATTGATCGTCAAGGCAGCGTTGCCCGACCGCGATGACGGCGGGCGCGTGATCGGACTACTCTACGCCATCAACACCTTCGGCGCCGTGGCGGGCACACTCGCCGCGGGTTTCTTCCTGCTGGGGCAACTGGGGATCACGGCATCGATCGCGCTCGCCGCGGCGCTCAACGTCGTGGCAGGCCTGGCCGCGATCGCGGTCGGGAGTCGGGCGGCGCGGAGCGGGGCTGGCGCGATGGTTGACGAGGGGGCCGCTGGCCGTGATCAGCGCCCATCCAGCACCCGTGCTGCTCCCGCCATCGCCTGCCCCGCCAAGGTGGTGAGGCTGCTGCCCTGGATCCTGGCCGTGTCGGGCTTCTGCTCGCTGGCATATGAAGTTGTCTGGACGCGCTTGCTCCTGCTCTTCCTGGGGGCGACGACCTACGCCTTCACGATCATGCTGGCCGCGTTCCTGATGGGCATCGCGACCGGCAGCGCCCTGGTGAGCCCGTTCCTGCGGCGGACTCGCAACGGGCCATTGGCACTCGCCACACTCCAGGCGCTGGTCGCCATTAGCTCGCTCCTGTCGCTCCTGGCCTTGGTCGCCCTCGATCCGGTCGTCGCCGCATCCTGGATGGGCGGCAACGACAACCTCTCGGTCCGTGCGATGCGAATTCCCGCCGCCGTCGCCCTGTTTCCGCCAGCCCTGTTCCTGGGGATGAGCTTCCCACTCGCGGTGACGCTCTACACGGCCGGCGCTGCCACGCAGCCATCCGAGTCTCGGGCCCCGCTCGGTCGGCGCCTTGGCTCCCTTTACGCCGCGAACGTGGGCGGCGCGATCGTCGGCGCGCTCGCCGCCGGTTTCCTGCTCGTCCCAGTCCTCGGGACGCGGAACACGCTGCTACTGCTGGCCGGGCTCAACTGGGCGACCGCGGCGCTGATCCTTCTGGCGGATGGACTCTCGCCGATCCGGGCTCGCCTCACGATCGCGGCGGCATCGCTCGCGATCGTCGGCATCCTCGCCGCGCTGACCCCGGTTGCCTATCAGAGCGTCTTCCGAGCCCGCTTTCCGGGCGAGACCGTGCTCTGGTCCGAGGAGGGACTCGAGACTACCGTCACGGTCACCGACGACGGGGAGCAGCTCAGCATGTATCTCAATCGCGCCCACCAGGCGAACGACGCCGACTGGATGGTGTTCTTCCATCGCATGATCGGCCACGTCCCGATGCTGGTCCATCCGGATCCGCGCGAGATCCTGGTCGTGGGTCTGGGCGGTGGGGCGACGGCCGGAGCGACGACCCGCTATGAGAACGCCCGCGTCACCGTAGTCGAGCTCTCCCGCAGCGTTGTCCATGGGGCCGAGTGGTTCCGCGACGTCAACTACGCCGTCGTGGAACAGCCGAACGTCCGAGTATTGATCGACGACGGGCGCAATCACCTGATGGTGAGCGGCCGGCGATACGACGTGATCACCGCCGACACCATCTGGCCGACCCACGCCGGCAGCAACAATCTCTACTCGGCCGAGTACTACCGCGTGGCACGGGCCGCTCTCAACGATGGCGGTGTGATGCTGCAATGGGTCGAGCGGAGCTTGCCCGAGGCGCAGCACAAGCTGTTGATGCGGACCTTCCTCCAAGCGTTCCCGCATGTGACGCTCTGGTTCGACGGCACCCTGATGGTTGGCTCGAACGAGCCGATCGATCCGCGGTCGGGACTCGAGCGCAAGTTCGCCTGGCCCCTCAGCCAGGCCGCCCTCCGGCAGGTCGACCTCCGCTCGCCCGACGACGTCCTCGGCCTGTACGTGACCGACCGTGCCGGCATCCAAGCATACGTGGGGGAAGGCCCGATCATCACCGACGACCATCCTTACCTGGAGTACTTCCTTGGTCTGCCCTCCGACAGCGGACCCAGCCCGAGGCGCGTGCGGTGACCCTGGTCGCGGCTCGGCGGGCCGTCGGGCCAATCGTGCTGGCCGTCGACGTCGGCACCAGCTCGGTCCGGGTCGAGCCCTACGACGCCCTCGGGCGGCTGATCCGCGACCAGGGCGCCCAGCGACAATACGCCGCGCGGACGACTGCCGACGGCGGGGCTGAGATGGACCCGGACGAGCTGTTCGACCAGACTGCCCGCGCCCTCGACGAGGCCCATGCCCGAGCAGGCAGGCTGTCCCAACCGATCGGGGCGGTCGCGATGACGACCTTCTGGCACAGCGTCCTCGGCGTGGGCACGGATGGCCGACCGACGACCCCGCTCTACCTCTGGGCCGACTCACGGAGCCGCGGGGCGATGGCCCGGCTGCGGGAGCGGCTCGACGACCGGGCCCAGCACGCCCGGACCGGGTGCGTGCTGCATTGGAGCTATCTGCCAGCCAAGCTGCTCTGGCTCTCGGAGGCCGAGCCGGAGCGCTTCCGTCGAACGCGGCGCTGGACCTCGTTCGGCGAGTACTTCCACGAGCAGGTCTTCGGCAGAACCGTTTGTAGCCTCTCGATGGCATCGGGTACCGGGCTCCTCGACCAGAACGCCCGCGGGTGGGATCGCGAGGTACTCGAGGCGCTGCCGATCTCGTCCGAACAGCTCACGCCGTTGGACCACCTCGACCGCCCGCTCGACGGCCCAGAGGCCGCCTACGTTCGGCGCTGGCCCCTCCTCCGGAACGTGCCCTGGTACCCGGCGGTGGGCGACGGCGGCTGCAGCAACGTCGGGAGCGGCTGCGTGACCCGCGAGCGGATGGCCCTGATGGTCGGGACGTCCGGCGCCCTCCGGGTGGCCTGGCGGGCCGAGCGGGCAACGATCCCGTGGGGCGGCTGGTGCTACCGAGTCGACGGCCGTCGCTTCGTGATGGGCGGGGCGCTCACCAACGGCGGCAACCTCTTCGCCTGGATGCGGGAGACGCTCAAGCTGCCCGGCATCGGAGCGGCCGAGCGCGAGCTGGCCGCGATGGAGCCCGATGCCCACGGCCTGACCGTCCTGCCCTTCCTGGCCGGCGAACGCAGCCCCGGCTACGCCGCCGAGGCCCAGGCGGCGATCCTCGGCCTCGACCTGGCGACGCGCCCGATCGACATCCTACGGGCCGGGCTGGAAGCGGTCGCCCTTCGGTTCGCTCTCCTCCACGACATCCTGAAGGCCGAAGCGCCCGAAGTCCGCCAGATCGTCGCGACCGGCGGCGGGCTCCTCCGCTCGCCGGCCTGGGTCCAGATGATGGCCGACGCCCTCGGCCGCCCGGTCATCGCCTCCGGCGAGCCCGAGGCCTCGAGCCGAGGCGCCGCCCTCCTCGCCCTCGAAGCCCTCGGCGCCATCCCGGCCATCGAGGCCGTCCCGGCCGCGACCGGTCGCGTCTACGAGCCAATCCCGGTCCACCACGCCCGTTATCAGGAGGCCCAGCAGCGCCACCGCCGCTACTACCGCGAGCTCGTCGCCGACCAGGACCGGTGAGGTCTACGCCTGCACCAATACAGAGGGGCGACGAAGGCCCAGTCGATCGATGATCGGCAAAGCCTCCGCAAGCGTGGTCACCAGGTGGTGGTACCGCTCGTGGTCCGACATCGACAGCCTGCCTGTGGCTGCTTTGGAGCCGAGATCCCCGAGCTTCGACATCTCGTTGCCCCAGTCGAGACTCCAGGCTAGCCGCTCATCTACACTGAGAGCGTCCCAGTCGCTGGCCACATCGGGCAGATCACGGAGCATCAGCGCGATCGTCTCGAACGAGGTCAGGGGCGTTCGCTGTGCGTCGGCCGTCGCAGCCATCGAATGTCGCTCCAACCGGGTTGGCTAATCTCGCTCAGACCTTGGAACGGCTGAAACGCCGTGGTCCAGTGTCCCCTACTGACCCGATACTGTACCAGAAGCCAACCTCGGCTCCCGGGCCCTTCCAGATCGCGTGACTCTCGGAGAAAACCGAGGCTCCACTCTCCCTGATAGCGGTTGGTGAAGATTCCCGTGGTTGGATCGAGGATCACGCGCCGAATGCTATCGAGGTAGTCGTCCAGACTTGTCCCGTCCGGCCACTCCCCGTTGGCGAGCACATGCCAGAGATAGTGCTTGTCGGCCGGTGGCAACGGGTCCTTGGCAGCCAGGATCCTACCCCGCCACCTCAAGCCCGCTATCCGTCCGCGGGCCTGCTCGTGCGCCAGCGGATCGAATCCGACCCGCGCCACAAGCTCCACGACGTGCCGAAGCTCCTCCTCAGCCAGGGACCGCGTACCCGCGGCCGCCTGTAGGATGAGATGGTCAACGCTGGAGAGCTGCCGACCCATCGTCGATCTCATCGGCCAGGATGTGGTCCAATGCCAGGAGCCGCTTGGGGATCGGGCTGGCCTCGGCGCGGACCAGGGCGTCGTCGATCTGCGCCTGGGCTTGTGCGAGGAGGCCGGCGTCGACCGCATCGTCGAGCAGGCCAGCGGCTACGAGCTCGGCGCGGAAGCGGGGGAGGGGGTCGCGGGCTTCCCAGTAAACCACTTCGGCAGGGTCACGGTAGCGGCCGTCGTCGTCGTCGCTGGTGTGGGGGAGGAGGCGGTACGTCTTCGCCTCGAGCAGAGTCGGGCCGTCGCCGCGGCGGGCGCGGTCGACCGCCGCGCGCGTCTCGGCGTAGACGGCCAGGACGTCATTGCCATCGACGATCACGCCCGGCATGCCGTAGGCGGGGGCGTAGTCGGCGACGTCCGGAATCGCCATCTGGAGCGACTGGGGGACCGAGGTGGCGTAGCCGTTGTTCTGACAGAAGAAGACGACCGGCAGCGTGTGGATCGCGGCGAAGTTGAGGCCCTCGTGGAAGTCGCCTTTGCTGGTCGCGCCGTCGCCGAAGTACACCACGATGACGCTGTCCTCGCGGCGGAGTTTGGCGGCCAGGGCGAGGCCGGCCGCCTGCGGGATCTGGGTCCCGACCGGACTGGATGAGGACAGCATCCGCAGCCGAGCGTGGCCCCAGTGCATCGGAAGCTGCCGACCGCCGCTGCTCGGATCGTCGGCGCGGGCGAGGGCGGACAGCAGCACCTCGAGCGGGGTCATCCCGAGCACGAGCACGACGCCGAGGTCGCGCGGGTACGGGAGGGCCAGGTCGTGTCCGGCCCGGAGGGCGTAGGCGCTCCCGACCTGGGCTGCCTCCTGGCCGCGGGCCGGGATGGCGAAGGGGACCTTACCCTGGCGGTTGAGGCGCCAGATCCGCTCATCCAGGGCCCGCGTCAGGAGCATCCAGCGGTACAGCTCGAGCAGCCGCTCGGGGCTGAGGACAGAAGAATACATCCGGGTCGTCGTCACCTCATGTTCGGCTGTCATGTGCCGTGCGCGACCCCTATAGTACCCGGTCATTCTGCCGCCCCGAGGAGGATTGCCATGGTCGACGAGCCCTTTCAGTACCTTCTGGTCGAGGAGGCCGCGCCGCGGGTGGCGACGGTCACGGTTAACCGACCGGAGGTACTCAACGCGTTCAACACGGCGACGGGCGAGGAGCTGCCGCGGGCCTTTCGCGCGCTCTCGGACGATGAGGCGGTCTGGGCGGTCGTCCTGCGGGGAGCAGGCGAGCGGGCGTTCTCGACCGGAGCGGACCTCAAAGAGCGGGCCGGCATGTCCGACGAGACCTGGCGGGCGCAGCACCGGGTCTTCGAGGCCGCGTTTCGCGCGGTCCTCGAGTGCCGCTGTCCGGTCATCGCGGCGGTCGAGGGATACGCGTTCGCCGGCGGTCTCGAGCTGGCGCTCAACTGCGACTTCATCATCGCGGGAGAGGGCGCTCAGTTCGCCCAGCCGGAGGTCGTGCGCGGGATCATGCCGGGCGGCGGCGGGACTCAGCTCTTGCCGCGGCTAATCGGGCGGGGGCGGGCCAAGGAGCTGATCTTCAGCGGGCGGCGGATCGACGCGGCGACGGCCGATCGCTGGGGGCTCGTGACCCGAGTCGTGCCGAGCGGGATGGCCTACGCCGAGGCGCTTGGCCTGGCCGAGCAGATCGCGGCCAACGGGCCGATCGCGGTGCGCCAGGCCAAGCGGGCGATCGACCGCGGGCTCGACTCGCCGCTCCACTTCGGGCTGACGCTCGAGATCGACGCCTACGACGTCTGCGTCCCGACCGACGATCGTCACGAGGGGATCCGCGCCTTCAACGAGCGCCGGCCGCCCCGCTTCAGCGGGCGCTAGCGATGCAGGCGGTCGGGAGGGCCGCGACCTGGCCGTCGTCGACGGCGGCGCAGCGGCGGACCAGGTCGAGCAGGGCGAAACGATCATGACGCCGCAGCTTGTCTCCCACAGCCGAGGTGAATGGCGCGAACTCGCCGGCCCAGGCGTCCGCGTACGTCGCCTGATCGAAGGCGGCGCGGTTGACCAGGAAGACGTCGACCCCGTAACGCTCGGCCAGCTCGACGAGGCGCCGCGGCGAGTCGGCGTAGTAGGCGTCGATCAGCTCCTCGGTCCGTTGCCGCAGCTCGCCGTAGTAGCCCAGGTGGTAGGCGAGGGCGTACTCGCGGGCGACCAGGACGCGGCGGCCGGTCAGGGCCGGCACGGAGTCGGCTTCGGTGGGCACGGCGGCCACCAGCGTGTCGGTCGGCAGGTCCCGCAGGTAGGCCCAGACCTCCGGATGGCGATCGGGGACGAAGTTGCCATCGTAGCTTGCAGGGTAGAGCGCCAGCCCGAGCCCGAGCGCCAGGGCCAGACCGGCGCTCAGCCAGGCAGGTCGAGTGGGCGCCAGGCGTTCCGCCAGCGCCTCGATCACGATGCCGAGCGCCAGGCCGGCCGCCACGGCAAACACCAGCGGCAGGCTCCATTGGACGTACCGCGACGGCAGGTACAGCCGAAAGAGCAGCAGATGGGCGAGGAGGAACAACCCGAACGACGCCACCAGCAGGTGGAGGAGGACCCTCGATCGACCGCTGAGCAGGGCGACGTCTGCCAATCGTGGTCTGAACAGGAGGAGCATCGGCAGCAGCGCGGCGAGGGCGGCGTACTCGAAGAGGATCGGCAATCCGGTGAGCTGGTCGCGGACCCGGAGATCGAGGCCGCCGCGGTAGCCCTCCAACCAGTAGCGATACGGGTCGCGGTAGAAGAAGGTGTTCCGCCCGCCTTCGCCGAACTCGGGCATCGTCCGAGCCTCACTGGCGGAGACGGTTGGCCCATATGGCGTCGCGCCGAACACCGTCGGCAGCAGCGCCAGGGCCACCAGCGCGGCGGCAACCAGGAAGGCGAGCCAGTCCGCGCGCTGCTCGGCAGGGGCGGTTCGCGAACCGCCTCTGCGCGACCCGCGGCGGAAATGGACCAGGCGGGCGGCCAACAGCGCGACGCCGAGGGCGCCGGCGGTCGGGTAGAACAGCGCCCCCAGGACGGTCAGGCCCACGGCGAGGACCAGCCGCCCGGCGACGATCGCCCAGACCTGGGCCGCCAGCATCGGCAGCAGGAACGCCCGCGGGCTGGCCGAAGCCAGGTCGTCGTACTGCCAGACATACCAGCTCAGGAGCACCGTGCCCAGGAACGCCGCGGTTGGCGCGGGGTGGAGACGGCGGACCAGCAGGAAGGTAAACAGGGCAGTGATGCCCCCCAGAATCGGCGAAACCAGCTTGCTCGCCAGGAACGGGTCGACCATCCAGCTCAGCGCCGCGTACAGCGCCCGATAGGCCGGCGGGGCCAGCCACTGGAAGTAGTCGGCGATCAGGTCGCCGCGGAAGAGCTCGGGATCACGGAAGCGCAGCATCCAGAACACGTGCTGGCGGGCGTCGTCCTGGACGGTCCCGGGAGCGAGCGCAGGCGCCATCGTCCGCGCCGCGAACAAGGCCGTGAAGAGAAGCGCACCGGCCAGCCAGAGCCAGTTGACGATGGAGCGGCGACGACCGACTGGAGGTCGCGAGTCGGCGAGAGCAGGGGGTGCTTCCGCGGGCCCTCCCTGTTCGGTCGTCGGCGGTCGATGGGTCTGCTCAGCCACCACCGGCCACCTGCCATCGTGGCGGGCCGACCGGCTCGGACGAAGCGCCCGGTCCGGGCCAGCCGAGCCAGCGCCGCCAGCGGAGCGCCAGCAGGGTCATCGGGGCGAACACCGCTACGACGATCGGCAGGGCCTCGTCCTGCAACGGGTAGACGAGCAGCGCCAGCAATGTGAAGCCGATCCCGAGCGCCCGCGGCGGGCCTTCGTCGGCAAGCGCCGCGAACGGCGCCAGCCACAACAGGTACCACGGGTTGAACCATTGCGCCGCGACCAGGAGGTACAGGAAGAACACGCCGAGCGCAGCCGCCGTGATCGACAGCCGCCCACGCCAGACAGCGAGCAGCAGCGACACCAGCAGGATAGAGAACAGCCCGGTCGACAGCCCCGTCGTCAGGGTCATCGCCCGGTCGAGTCCCAGGCCGGCCCACGCGAGCCCGGTCAGGAAGAGCTTGGCCGGTGATCCAGAGAAAAGCTGTTCTCGGGCCATGCCCTGGAATGTGGCCGGTCCCTCCCAAAACGGCAGCCAGGCCAGGACGAGGAGGGCAGCGGCGAGTCCGAGACCACGGGCCACCTCGCGGCGATTCGCGGCGGCCTGGCGGAGCCCGGCCGCCAGCAGGAGCGGACCGAGGAGCAGGGCAAGCGGCTTGACCAGCGCGGCGACGGTCAGGAGCGGAAAGGCCCAGCCGAGCCGACCGCGCTGAGCCAGCCAGACGGCCCCGAGCGCCGGGAGCGCCGCGACGACGTCATTGTGCCCATTCTGGAGCGCTTCGAGGACGACCAGCGGGTTCCAGGCGTACACCATCGTGCCCCAGACGGCCCGCTCGGGCCGCCAGGCGCGGAGCATCGCGAAGAGCACTCCGGTGGTCACCAGATACGCGAGACCGGGCCAGACCTTCATCGCCAGGACGGCATCACGGCAGCTCTCTCCACCGACCGAGGCCGAGCTGGCCTCGGCCAGCCGCCAGAGCGGCCCGTGGGCGTTGACGACGGCCTTCCAGTACACCAGATCGTAAAAGCGATCTTCCGGGAACTCAGCGGGCACGTGGAGAAACGGGTTCTGGTGGTACTGGGCCAGGATCCGCCCGTCAAAGACGTACTTGAAGAGGTCACCCGAGAGGAGGGGGTAGCCGGGCGCCAGGACCAGCAGCAGGCCGAGCGGAACGAGACCCAGCAGAGGCAGGGCCGCCCGACCGCCGCGGACGCCGCGCGCCAGCCAGAGCGCCGCCAGGTACGCCAGGCTCGCCGCCACGATGATCAGGATGAAGCGCTCGCCGGCCACGGCCGTGTAACGCGGACGCTCGAAGAGCGGCAGCACCCAGGTCGGATGCCGGCGCGTGCAGAGCTCGGCCAGCGGAAACGGACCGCTAAAGGCGGCCCAGAAGAGCCCCACCATCCCGAGCCCAAGCCCGAGCGCACAGACGGCCCGACCCACTAGATGCGCCGACCCGCGCCGCAGGCGGCCGCGGCGAGCGAGAAGCCGTCGACGGGCGGCCGATGCACGACCGTTGTCGCGCCGGCCGGTGTCGGCTCGTCCGGACGGACGGCACGCACGACCCAGACGGCGGCGGGCAGGCCGCGCGCCTGGGCGTCCGGGATGAGCCGCTCGAGCGGGTCGCTGGTCCCGCGCCGCAGGCGCTGGACGACGACTCGGTGATTGGCGCACTGGTCGACGCGAGCCTGTTCGGCGGTCCGACGCAGCTCGACCGACGCGACCGGCGCCTGGGCCAGACGCAGCCGATAGAGGAGCGCCATGTGGACATGCCCACCGCCGTCAAGCGAGAGCTGCCGCAGACCCTGGTCGAGGAGGACCGGCTCCGAAGGCTCCCGTATTGCGAGCAGAGGCTCGGCGGCGGTCGACAGCGCCGCCGAGTTGGCGCGTGAGGCCTCGAAGTCAGTCATGCGGCTCTCGAGCCGAGCGAGCGACGCCAGGCTCAGCACGCCAGCCAGACACGCGGTCACGATCGCTCGGCCGAGTCCATGCGCGGTCAGTCGTCGCGCGCAGTCCATGATCCCCAGCCCGACCAGGGCCAGCGAGAGCGGGAGCACCGGCATCAGAAAGCGCGCGTTGGGCATCAGCTCGTACTTCCCGTTGACGAGGATGAGCAGGATCGAGAAGGACGCCAGGACCAGCAACGGTAGCCGCGAGACGCGGTGGGTGGCGCCCACGAGACCGAGCAGGAACAGCCCCACGCTCAGGACGACGAGTGGGTCGAGCAAGTAGTCGAGGGCTCCCCCGCGGACGTCGACCGCGCCGCTCAGGAGTCGCGCCTGCAACAGCAACAGGTCGCGGGCGTTGGCCAGGATCAAGTCCAGCCCACCCCCCCTGCCCTCGGCGTACAGATCGGCTGCGCCCAGCCCCTGGCGGAGTCCGCGCAAGCGATCGGACAGGTTGAAGAGCAGGACGTTTGCGTACGCCGCCAGACCCAGGACAGCGCCGAGGATCGGCCAACGGCGCGGCCACGTCCGGGGCCGAGCGAGAACCACGGCAGCGAACGCCGGCAGGAGGGCCACGGCGGTGACGTGGGTTTGGATAGCCAGGCCAAGGCTCAGACCGGCCAGCGCGAGGCTCGGGCCGCTGCCCCGCGCGGCCCGCGGCAGGAGCCACACCGCCAGCGTAGTGAAGAGCGGAGTCAGGCTGTGGGAGTAGGCTATTCGGCTGCTGACCAGGACATCCGCGCCCGAGACGCCGAGGAGCGTCGCCCCGATCAGCCCGACCGCCGGCCCGGCGAGCTGGCGACCGAGTAGAAAGGTCGCCCCGATCGTGCAAAGCCCGAACACCAGTGCGACCAGGCGGGGGACGTCGGGACCGAGCCCGAAGAGTCCAAACGCCCCGGCCACCAGGTAGTTCCAGAGCGCTCCGATGTAGGCATGGACGTTGACCAGCGGGAGGGCGCGGCCGAACGCGATGTCGAGGGCGATCGTCGACTCCCGCACCTCGTCCGTCCAGGTCGGTACGACCGCGATGTCGCGGAAACGCAGGACGGCGGCCCCAAGGATGAGGCCGCCGAGCAGCATAAGCTGGAACGATGGTGCCGGAAGCAGCCCCGCCCGCCACCGACGCTCGCGCCCCTGGCGGGGTGCCAGGTTCGCTCCGGCCGTAGCGGCCTCGAGCGGCGCGCTCCAGCGCAGCTCGGGGTCAGGCGCGAGCTGCCAGGGTCCGTTTAACGAGGTCCACTCAGCGCGTTTCAGCCCGGGTCGCGGATAACCGTGCATCTGGGTCCAACTGCCCATTCCCGGGCGAAGGGATCGACGTCGACCCTTCGAGGATCAGCGAACGGGCAGCCCCCGAGCGGTCGCCCATCCATTCTACCTCGCACTCACGCAGGTAACGCCCGAGCGCATCGTCCAGGCTCGGCAAGATCCAGCCGCGTTCGCTGCCCAGGGCGCTGTAGGGCGGGCGGCGAGCGACGAGGCCAAGGCTCGCGGTCGGACGCGCCTCGACCCCGCCGGGGTCCAAACCGGCCAGCTCGGCGGCGCCACGGGCAAACTCGGCCCAGCTCCGGGCGCCCCGATTGGCGAGGTGCCAGATTCCGCGCTCGCCGTCGATCAGCAGATCCAGGCTGCCGTCTACGAGGTCGGGCACGTACGTCGGCGAGACAACCTGGTCGGCGGCAGCGACGAAGGTACCGCCTGTGGCCAGCGCGCGCAGCGCCAGACTCACGAAGTTGTATTCATCCCACGGCCCGAAAAAGGCGCTGGTGCGGACGACGAGCGCCGATGGCATCCGCTCGAGGACCCGTCGCTCAGCCTGGGCCTTGGAGCTCCCGTACACGCCGAGTGGCGCCACGGCGTCACTCTCGACATAGGGGAGCCGGCGTCCGCCGTCGAAGACGAGGTCCGTTGAGAACGTCACGAGCTGGATCCCACGCGCGGCGCAGGCCGCCGCCAGGACGATCGGACCGTCGCGATTCTCGCGGAAGCAGGCAGCGGGCTCGCCCTCGGCGTCGTCGACGCGAACGTAGCCGGCGGCATTGACGACCGCCCAGGGCTGGAGGCGGTCGAGCACGGCCGCGACCGATTCGGGCTTGGCAATGTCCAGGTCCTGCCGGCTCAAGGCGAGGTGCGGCAGTCCGCGCACCTCGCAGATGCGGGCGAAGGCGCGTCCGAGTGTGCCACGCGCACCGGTGATCGCGAGCGGGCGAGCCCAGCGCTTGCGCGGGTGAAACCGTCTGGTCGGGGCCGGCTCGTCGGCGTGGCGACGGATGGCTGGATAGCGCAGCCGCGAGGGTCGGCGCCACCAGCCGGGTGTGGCAAGGACGGGATGATCCGGCTCGCGGCCCGCGGCCAGGTCGGCGATGAGCGCGGCCAGGGCCGTCCTCCGCGGGCTCGGGGCCCGCACGTCGAATGCGCCCGGCTCGTAGTAGCCGTGCGGCGCGGTCAGCAATCGATCCCAGTCATAGGAGCCGAGCAGCGCCCAGGCCGTGACGGCGCGCACGTCGACCCCCTCGCGTCGGCGGGCTTGCGCCGCGTCCCAGGCTTCGAGCAACCAGCGCAGCTGCTCGTCGCGGCTGCAGCCCAGATGGCTCTCGGTCACCGCGAGCGGAAGGTGGTACCGCTCCCAGGCTTCGCCGAGCAGCCCATACACGCCGGCCAGTCCACTCGCGCGTACCAGCGCCGCCTCGACGTCAGCGTAGGGCTCGCGCCAATTTCCGCCTCGGTTCCCGACCGGGTAGCGTTCGCAGCGGGGGTCCAGGAAACGCTCGCTGGTCGCGTAGTAGTTGATCCCGATCACGTCGGGCGGACAGGGGTTTTGGAGAAACCAGCCGACATCGCCCTCCGCGACGCCAACGCCTGTCAGGAAATCCCACATCGGATGGGCGCGGTCGACGCGACCGCACAGCAAGTCGAAGCTGAGCCAGCGGCGCTCGTTCTCGAAGTCGGCCTGATAGGCCAGGGCACGAGTGCTGTAGGTCTTGCCGAGATCGTCGGTCTGGACGAGCTGCGCCGCCGAGTTCACCGCGCGAATGGCGCGCATCGCCAGGACGATCCCACGGCACTGGTGTAGCAGCGCCCGCGCGAAGGTCAGGGCGTCACTCCCATGGGGATACCAGTGACCATAGAGCCCACTGAAACGGGCCGTAGTCAGCGGCTCGTTGACTGGGGTCCAGCGGTCGACCCAGGGATAGCGGCGGGCTACCGCGCCGGCAAAGGCGGCCAGTCCATCGGCGAAGCCGGGATCGATCAGGCTCGTGTAGCGCGGACCGCTGCCGTGGTGGACCAGGCCGACGATCGGCGCGATCCCAAGCCCACGGAGGCGAGCGAGACGCTCGTCGGACCACGACCAGTCAGCGTCGGCGGGCCGATCAGGGGCGATCCGTTCCCAGAGGATCGGGTACCGCAGGGTCCGCACCCCGAGCGCGGCGAAGGCCTCGAGATCCTCGACCCGCCGCGCGTGACCGCTCATCTCGAGCTGATCGAAATATCGATCGCCGACGCGGTTGACCGTACACTCCGGCCCCGCCCAGACTTCTACGGGCGACTGATGAACCGCCCCGGCCGTGATGCGCAAGCTGCCCCCACCGAGGCCACGGGTCACCGCGCGATTGACTCCGCGTGGGCGCCGTTGCCGCCGACGCTGGCAGTCGTCGCGAGCGCCGCCGCCAACTCCTGCTCGGGCTCAGTCGATCGAGCATGCGACGTCCGCATAATCCGTTCGAAGACCGCCAGAGCCTGCGCCACCACCTGATCCATGTTGTAGTACTTGTACGTCGCGAGTCGCCCGACGAAGTGGACACCTGGCGTCGCGTCGGCGAGGGCCTTGTAGCGCTTGTAGAGCTCGGCATTCTCCGGCCGCGGGACCGGATAGTAGGGGTCACCATCTGCCTGGGGGTACTCGAACACCAGGCTGGTCTTGGCGTGCTCCTGGCCCGTGAGGTACTTGAACTCCGTCACGCGGGTGTAGGCGTACTCGTTCGGATAGTTGATCACCGCCGCCGGCTGATGGCGTGGAACGTGGACGGTCTCGAACTTGAAGTCGAGCGAACGGTAGGGCAATTTCCCGTAGCGCATGCAAAAGAACTCATCGATCGGACCGGTATAAACCATTTCTCGGTAAGGGATCATCTCCTCGATCTCACGGTAGTCCGTGTTGAGCATGATCTTGATGTTCGGATGCGCGAGCATCCGCTCGAACATCCGCGTATAGCCGTGAAGTGGCATCGCCTGATAGCGGTCGGTAAAGTAGCGGTCATCACGGTTGGTCCGGGTCGGGACTCGGGACGTCACCGACGCGTCTAGCTCCGACGGATCAATGCCCCACTGTTTGCGGGTGTAATTACGGAAAAATTTCTCGTAAAGCTCGCGGCCGACTTTGCTCACGACAACATCCTCAGAAGTGCGGATCGCATCGCGCGGCTCGGCCACCGACTCGAAGAACTGCTCGAGCTCGAACGAGCTCAGCTTGGAGCCGTAGAGCTGGTTGATCGTATCGAGATTGATCGGAAT
>JACCZL010000038.1 GCA_013695975.1 Chloroflexota bacterium | reverse complement strand
GGTGGGAGTCGCCCGGTGCCGGCCGAAGGGCGCACGCCGTGCGCCCCTACACCCAACGTCGTCTGCAAAACTTTGAACCGCACCTCACGCCGACGTTGCCATGGCCGGAGCTGCCTGCTAGAGTGATAGGCTGAGGCGCCGAGCGGGCGCTCGGGGGCGCCGATCACCCCCTATCCGGTCGGCTCGGTGGAGACTGCCAGGGCAGTCTCTTTTTGTTTGCCGGAGGGTGTCCTGACATGGCGACAACGGCAGCGGTTCTGGCGGACATCTTCATCATGTTCCTGGCGGCCAAGCTGGCCGGCGAGCTGTTCGAGCGGCTCAGGCAGCCGGCCGTCATCGGCGAGCTGCTCGTTGGGGTCGTGCTCGGTCCGTTCGCGCTCGGCTGGATCGGCGTGCCGACGGGGGCGATGATCGAGGCCTTCCACGGCGAGGCGCAGGCCGGGGAGGCCATGGCCTCGATCTATGAGGTGATCGCCGAGCTCGGCGTGATCGTCCTCCTGTTCCTGGTCGGCTTGGAGACGCGGTTGACCGACCTGCTGCGGGTGGGCGCGCGGGCCGGCGTGGTGGCCGTGCTGGGCGTGATCGTCCCGTTCGTCCTGGGCTACGCCCTCGTGGCGGCGCTCGGCCACCCGACCATCGAGGCGATCTTCATCGGGACGGCGATGGTCGCGACCAGCGTCGGGATCACCGCTCGCGTGTTGGCCGATCTCGGGCACGTCCGCGGCGACGAGGCGCGGATCATCCTGGGGGCGGCGGTCATCGACGACATCCTGGCCATGATCGTCCTGGCCGTCGTCGCGGCGCTTGGCAGCGGCGGCCGCCTGACGGCCGGCGAGATCGCCCTGATCGCCGGCCAGGCGATCGCCTTTACGCTCTTCGTCGCGCTGGCCGGTCGACACGCCGTCCGCCGCTGGAGCATCCACCTGGAGCGGCTCCGGATCCGCAACGCCCCGTTCGTTGTAGCCGTCGCGGTGATGCTGGGTCTGGCGACGCTCTCGGCGCAGATCGGGCTGGCGGCGATCATCGGGGCCTTCCTGGCCGGGATGGTCTTCGCCGAGCTGCGCGACCAGTACGAGCTGGAGCATCGGGCGCTGCCGCTGTACGAGCTGCTGGTCCCGCTCTTCTTCGTCATCACCGGCAGCCATGTCGACTGGCGCCTCTTCCTGGACGGCTCGATCCTCGGCATCGCGCTCGCCGTGACCGTGCTGGCGATCGTGGGCAAGCTGGTCGGCTGCGGGGCCGGGGCTCTGGGCCTGGGCTGGCGGTCGGTGGCGATCGTAGGCGTGGGCATGGCGCCGCGGGGCGAGGTCGGGCTGATCGTGGCCAACGTCGGCAAGTCGCTCGCGGTGATTCCGGACGCGATGTTCTCGACAGTCGTGATCATGAGCGTGCTGACCACCCTGGTGGTGCCGCCCGTCCTGACCCTGCTCTACCGGGGGCAGCCGGCCGAGACCGTGCCGATGCCACGGACGACGGACCAGTTCGCCGTCGCCGACGGCCGGCTGCCAGAGCTGTAGACGAGACGAGAGTGGAGGGTGAGATCTCGTCCGCGTTGCCGCGCGGCACACCACGAAGTACACTAAAGCAGCAACGATGCTCCCGGGCTGGGCCGCGACGCGCGGCCGCGGCGAGGCGTGGCTCGACGGGCACGTTTTTCTGGCTTATGTCTGCTCAACTCAACGTCTCGCACCGTCTGGTGCGGGCGGAGAGGAAAGGGACAAAGGGCCTTAACGAAGGGGGGTGGGGGTCGTGGAGATCCTCATCTGGGTCGTCGTTGGGCTCGTCACAGTGGCCATCGGCTTTGGGGCTGGTCATGCCCCGCGGCAGCGTTCGTCCATCGATCCAGTCAAGGCCGCCGAGGCGGCCACCAGAGAGCTGCTCGCCGAAGCCGGCGCGAAAGAGAAGGAGATCCTTCTCCAGGCCAAGGACGAAGCCATCCAGATACGGACCGCCGCCGAGGCGGACAATCGCGAGCGCCGGGCCGAGGTCCAGCGCCAGGAGAAGCGCCTTCAGCAGAAGGAGGAGTCGCTCGACCGCAAACTCGAGCAGCTCGAGCAACGAGAACAGGCGATCCAGGCCTGCGAGCGGGAGCTTGTCGACCGTCAGAAGGCGATCGAGGAGCTTCGCCGCGAGCAGACGGCCGAGCTCGAGCGCCGCTCCGAGCTGACCCGTGAGGAGGCCCGCACCCTGCTGATCGAGCGGGTCGAGGCCCAGGTTCACGACGCTTGCGCTCGGCGCATCCGCGAGATCGAGCTCGAGGCCAAGGAAGGGGCCGAGTCGCGTGCCCGCGGCATCATTGGCACGGCGATCCAGCGCTACTCGAGCGACCAGGTGGCCGAGGGGACGATCTCGGTCGTGCATATCCCGAACGAGGAGATGAAGGGCCGGATCATCGGCCGCGAGGGGCGCAACATCCGCGCCCTCGAGGCGGCGACGGGCGTCGACCTGATCATCGACGAGACGCCGGACGCGGTGACCCTGTCCGGCTTCGAGCCGATCCGCCGCGAGATCGCGCGGCTGGCCCTGACCAAGCTGGTGACCGACGGGCGGATTCACCCGTCGCGGATCGAGGAGATCGTCGCCAAGGCCAAGCAGGAGGTCGAGACGCACATCCGCCAGGAGGGCGAGACGGCGGCCTACGAGGCCGGCGTGCCGGGCCTCCACCCGGAGGTCGTCAAGGTGATGGGGCGGATGCGATTCCGAACGAGCTACGGCCAGAATCAGCTCCAGCACTCGGTCGAGGTTGCCCACCTGGCCGCGATGATCGCCGCCGAGCTGGGCGCCGACGTGGCCCAGACGCGGCGGGCGGCCTTCCTGCACGATATCGGCAAGGTCCTGACTCACGAGATCGAGGGCCCCCACCACATCATTGGGGCAGACTTCGTGCGGCGCTTCGGCGAGATCCCGGAGGTCTGCGAGGCGATCAGCGGCCACCACGACCACGATCCGGAGTATCAGACGGTCGAGGCGGTCATCGTCCAGGCGGCCGACGCGATCTCGGGGGCGCGGCCGGGCGCCCGCCGCGAGAGCGTCGAGCACTACGTCAAGCGGTTGGAGGCGCTCGAGAGCGTCGCCAACTCCTTTGAGGGGGTCGAGAAGTCGTTCGCGATCCAGGCCGGCCGGGAGGTTCGGATCATCGTCAAGCCGGACGAGATCGACGACTTCGCCGCCGGGCGGCTGGCCCGCGACATCGTCAAGCGGATCGAGGAGACGCTCCAATACCCCGGCCAGATCAAGGTGACCGTCGTTCGCGAGACCCGCGCGGTGGATTACGCGAGGTGAAGATCGACCTGCACTTGCACACGCTAGCTTCGGACGGCCGGCTGACGCCGGAGGAGCTGGTCCGCCTGGCCCACCAGGGGGGCGTGACCCGGATGGCGGTGACCGACCATGACACGACCGACGCGGTCGCCGCGGCGACCGCCGAGGGGCGCCGACTCGGCGTCGAGGTCATCCCCGGGGTCGAGCTGGGGACCGACAGCGAGAGTGGCGACCTCCACATGCTCGGTCTATTCCTCGACTACGAGGACGCCGCGTTTCAGCAGGCCGTCGCCGGCTTCCGCGAGGGGCGGGTCCGCCGCGCCAGGGAGATGGTCGAGATCTTGAACGGGCTCGGCGTGATGATCACCTACGAGCGGGTCCGCGAGATCGCCGGCGAGGCCTCGATTGGCCGCCCCCACGTCGCGCGGGCGATCCTCGAGGCGGGCTACGTCACGCTGATGCCCGAGGCGTTCGACAAGTACCTCGGCGACGACATGCCGGCCAGCGTCCCGCGCGAGAAGTTTTCGCCGATCGAGGCGATCGAGCTGATCCACTCGGTCGGTGGACTGGCGATCGTCGCCCACCCCTGCGAGGGCAAGGGGGCGACCGCCCAGGTTCCAGACCTGGCGAAGGCCGGGCTTGACGGGCTCGAGTGCTACTACCAGGGCTACGATCGGGAGCGGGTCGAGAGCCTGGTCGCCTTTGCCCGCGAGCACGGCCTGATCCCGACCGGGGGCAGCGATTTCCACGGCTTCCCCCTCTCCGGCCACACCGAAGTCGTCAACTGGCCCGGCTCGGTCGAGATCCCGCCGAGCGTCCTCGACGAGCTCGAAGCCCGCCTGCGCAGGAATCCGTAGCGGTCGCTGCGTCCGCGGCTGGTCTGCCCGCTGCCTGGCTAGCGTAGATCTCGCAGTTTGGGTGGACGACAGAAGGGGGCTCGGGCATCCTGGAGGATGATGCAACCAACCCAGGAGGCCGGTCCCCGTGACAAGTGTAACGCCGGCGGCCTCGGCGCCGACCCACCTCGCCCCGCTGCCGCGCCTGCTCGCCTACGCCTAATCGCCCGGTCTGGAGCGGCATCTGTTCCGGGCCAAGCGGGGCATCCCGACCCTGGTGCTGGCGCTGGTCTGGCTGGTGCTGGCCTGGCGGGCGACCGGGCGACCCCACCGGCTCGGGCTGCTCGATGAGCCGCTGCTGGCCGCCCTGCTGGGCCGCCCGCGGCTGCCGGTGGCCCAGACCCTGCACCGCGGCCTAGAGCAGTTCTCGGCCAAGCAGGTCCGGGCGGCAGCGGAGGCGGCGTATCTGGCCGAGCTGCCGCGGCGGACCGGGCCGGTCTGGGCCGCGCTCGACGCCCGCCTGGCGATGACCGAGCGCGACCGCTTCGAGAAAGGCTGGTCCGGCGACCACAGCCGATGCCGACGCGCGCCCGGCCACCATCCGCGAACCGGTCGACGTCCGCGTGACCCAGGTCGAGGGCCTGGGCCTCTTTGTCCACGACCACCGGTGGATCCGGCTCACGCGCCCAGCCGGCAAGCAAGGGTGAGTCATGGGGAACCTGCCTGTCGAGATGATCGGCGTCCTGCGCCGGTTCGAGCCGGCTTGCAGCGAACGGGTGTGGAACTGGGTCACGGTGCTGCTGGTTGGGGCCATCCTGGCCGCGGGCCAGCGGACGGTCGCCGCCGCCCCGCGGGTCATGGGGCTGAGCACCGAGCGGCAATTCCAGCACTATCACCGCGTGCTCAATCGCGCGCAGTGGTCGAGTCGGGAGGTGAGCCGCCGCCTGCCGCGGGCGCTCGTGGGCGCGTTCGTGCCGGCCGATGCCCCGATCGTGGTCGGGCTGGACGACACGATCGAGCGCCGTCGGGGGGCGAAGATCGCCGCCAAGGGGATCTACCGAGACCCGGTCCGCTCCAGCAAGGGGCACTTCGTCAAGGCCAGCGGGCTGCGCTGGGTTTCGCTGCACCTGCTGGCCCGGATCCGCTGGGCCGAGCGCGTCTGGCCTTGCCGTTCTTGACGGTCCTGGCCCCCCTCGGAGCGGTACGCCCGGACCGGCGCGCTCCAGTATGCCGTCCGCGAGCGGGAGCGGGCGGTCGACTTCGTGGCCTTCCTCGAGCAACTCGCCCACGCCTACCCGACCGGCGAGGGCGTGCTGATCCTGGACACCGTCATCACCCACGACGCCAAGCTCGTGCGGGCCTGGCTGGCCCGGCCGGAGCACGCCCGCTTCCGGGTGCTCTGGTTGCCCAAGTACAGCGCCCACGAGCACAACCCGATCGAGCGGGTCTGGGGGCTGCTCAAGGACAAGGTTGCGGCCAACCGCCTGCAAGGCAGCATCGAGGCCCTGGTCGAGGTCGCCGAGCAGTTCGTGCCCGCGACCCGCTTCCGCGCTCTACATTCGCAGCCGGCTCCCACCACGGCCGTGATCGCTGAGGCCGCCTGAAAACCATGCCAAATTCATGCTCACGTGCTTAGGCACGCCAGAGCTGGTGGGTGTAGGTCAGGGAGTCGCGGATGCCCATCTGGGGGAGGTCGTTGATGGCCTTGTTCAGGGCGATGATCTCGGTCCAGTAGTAAACCCAGATGATCGGCAGGTCGTCGTAGATGAGCTGCTGCATCTTGAGGTAGATCTCGGCCCGCTTCTTCTGGTCGGACTCGATCTTGCCCTGCTCCATCAGCCGGTCCACCTCGGGGTTCGAGTACATGTAATGATTGTTCGATCCCTCGGTGGTGTACTCGGGCGTCTTGTCTGGGTCCGGCGCGGTGATCCGCCAGCCGGTCCTCGTGTCGTAGTCGCCCGGCCGGGCGTTGCCGCGCCGCAGGTAGACGTTGAACTCCTGGACGTCGATCTGGATGTCGACGCCGATCTTCTTCCAATCCTGCTGAAGCGCCAGCGCCATCTGCTCGCGGGTCGGGTTGCCCTTGTCGACCATGAAGCCAAACGACATCCGCTTGCCGTCCTTCTCCATGATCCCGTCCGCGCCCGGCTTCCAGCCGGCTTCGCCCAGGAGCTGCTGGGCCCGCTCGGGGTCGTAGGGGTACGGCTTGAGGTCCTTGTTCTGGAACTCGCCGAAGGCCGTCCCGTAAGGGCCGGCCGCGACCGGCGCCTCGCCGCGCAGGATCCGCTCGACCATGAGCTGACGGTTGCAGCCGAGGGTCAGGGCCAGGCGGACCCGCTTGTCGTTGAACGGCTCGCGGGCGTTGTTCAGGCAGAAGTAGAAGGTGTTGGGCTGCTCGACCGTGGCGAACTGGAGGTTCTGCTGGTTCCGCAGCGTCTCCTTGTGCGGCGGCTCGATCAGCGCCAGGTCGAGCTCGCCCGTCCGCAACTGGGCGACCTGGGTGTTGATCTCGGGGACAATCTTGAAGACCAGCCCGTCCAGGTTCGGGCGCCCCTCGTAGAAGTCGGGGAACGCCTCCATCGCGATGTAGCTGCCCTTGACGATCTCCTTGATCCGGAAGGGGCCGGTCCCGATCGGCTTCTGGATGTACTCCTCCAGCGTGTTCAGGTCCTTGCCATCGAGCAAATGCTTGGGCGCCATCGCGATGTTGTAGCCGAGCTGGATCGGCAGCGAGGAGAACGGCTTGTCCAGGACGAGCTTGACGGTCTGGTCGTCGACCACGTCGGCGCCCTTGAGGCCGACCAGGTTGCTGCGGAAGAGCGCGTTCACCTGCGGGTTCATGATGTTGTCGATGGTGAACTTCACGTCCGCCGCCGTGAAGGGCGCCCCGTCGTGCCACTTGACGCCCTGGCGCAGCTTGAACGTCCAGGTTAGCCCGTCCGGCGCCGGCTCCCAGGAGGTGGCCAGGTCGGGGACCGCCCGCATCGTGCCCGGCTCGTATTTGACGAGGGTGCTCCAGAGCGGCTTGGCCGCCATGACCGTGGAGAACTGGCCGGGCCAGGTGAAGGGATTGAAGGTCGGGTCGGAGATGATCGCCAGCGACATCTGACCGCCGCGCTTGGGCTCGCCCGCGGCGGGCTTGGCCTCCGCCACCGGCTTCGCGGTCTCGGCCGGCTTGC